>NZ_JBXXZH010000566.1:0-527 GCF_059640475.1 Calothrix sp. CBUCES-K 9914 | reverse complement strand
AGTAGGGTGCGTAACAGCCATTACAAACCTCAACACAAACGAAAATTAACCTGCTGTTACGCACCATCAACAAATAACATACAACGGCGCCATTCAAAAGCACCATCAACAAATAATATACAACGGCGCCTGCTGTTACGCACCATCGATAATCAATATATAACGGCGCCTGGTTGTTTTAAATTGTTGTTGGTGCGTGATGCCATTAAATTGTGATGTTATTTGAGGGTTTATTTTAGCATCACAGCACCCTACCATAAATATTTACCTTAATAGCAGATAATTAAAATGTTTGTTACGGTGTGAGTTGATGATTCCCGACTTTGATGAAAATGGTAATTTACCACCAGGAGTACATTGGGCTGAATGGAATGAGTTTGAAGATAGATTTGGTTACAACAGGCGCCGTAAGCTATTAATCGAAGGTTTAGAAATGGCGATGCTTTCTTTACAGGCAGCAGGGTGTAGAGTAATTTACATAAACGGCAGCTTTACGACAAGTAAATCTGACCCAGTTGACTTTGATG
>NZ_JBXXZH010000565.1:0-617 GCF_059640475.1 Calothrix sp. CBUCES-K 9914 | reverse complement strand
GTAACAAGGTAGCCGTACCGGAAGGTGTGGCTGGATCACCTCCTTTTTAGGGAGACCTACCCATTTTAGATTGTTGATTTGAGATTTTGGATTGAAAGATTCAGAATTTGAAGTTAGATAGTTAAGTCTAAAATAGTGTCATTCCTAGGTCGGTTGTAAATGCAATTGTGGCTATCAAACTGTATATTAGGTTCGATTATGGGCTATTAGCTCAGGTGGTTAGAGCGCACCCCTGATAAGGGTGAGGTCCCTGGTTCGAGTCCAGGATGGCCCACCTGAAACAAGTAAAAAGAGCAAAGTAAAAAGTAAAAAGAAGAAATTATATTTATCTTTTGGTTTTTAGATTTTGACTTTTAACTTGAAGTATGGGGGTTTAGCTCAGTTGGTAGAGCGCCTGCTTTGCAAGCAGGATGTCAGCGGTTCGAGTCCGCTAACCTCCACATTAATGAAGCATTTATTTGAAATAGTTAGAATAAATGTTGGTAGAAGAGAATTGGAAAATTCAGCAACTTCCGTTATTAAGATAACGCAGCCTGCTGGATGTATATCCAGTAAAGAACCTTGAAAACTGCATAGTGACGCAAATTGTAGGCAGTAACTGTCTTAATTACTGAAGT
>NZ_JBXXZH010000564.1:0-631 GCF_059640475.1 Calothrix sp. CBUCES-K 9914 | reverse complement strand
TGCAGGCGCCGATTTAATTTTAGGTCACGGTCCACATGTCCCGCGCGCGATGGAAGTATACAAAGGTAAACTTATCGCGTACTCCCTAGGAAACTTCCTAGGATATAAAACATTTTCTACCACTGGAGAAAAAGGAAATTCTCTTATTCTCGAAGCCAAAATAAACCAAGACGGTGATTTTGTATCGGGTAAAATTGATTCAATTCAATTAGATAAAACAGGAATTCCCCAAGTTGATAAGTACGGGCAAACAATTGATTTAGTCAGGTCTTTGACAAAACGCAGTTTCCCTAATACTAAAATCATCATTAGTCAGAAAGGAGAAATTAATTTTTCTGGACAAGACGTTGCTCGCAATAAAAAATCAAATTAAGCGTTTAGGACATTATCATAGAGGTCGGATGCTGTAGTGTTTTTACCCCACTTGCTACTCCCCCAAAGCTTGCTTGCCTTTAGGAGTCAATTCATAGCATCGGCGCCTTTTTCCTCCCTCAAATTCTTCCTCCACCCACCAAGAGGAAATAAATTCGTTCTTCTCCAACCACTCAAGATTAGGATAAAGGCTCCTAATGGTGAAATCAGAATTATAAAGTTTGTTAAATTCTTCTTCAATCTTTAACCCATAAAGCGG
>NZ_JBXXZH010000563.1:0-644 GCF_059640475.1 Calothrix sp. CBUCES-K 9914 | reverse complement strand
TTGATGGGACTCCGAACACTAAGTACAACGTTTTCTTAAAGTGTAAACAACAAATTGGCTATGTTCAAACAAATAAAAGAGGAGTTGGAAGTGCGTATTTGAGGGCGCCTTTAAGCATTGTACCAAGAGTCTTCGCTTTCGATATGTATCCAGACGGCGCCCCATCGGGTAATAAGTTTCAGAGTGTCCAAGTCAGATATTAAATAATAACACGCGCTCGATGTATTAATTACGTTAAAAGTACTTTAAAAGGCAGTTGCCACCTCTTAAGTCAAGAACCGCGCAACTACTCCTCATTCTTTATCTAATTTCTCAAAATGCTACGTCAGAAGTAAATCAAACTACAACACAGGTACACAACAATGCAAACATTAAACCAACAAAAACAACTTCCAGCTTGCTCTTCAATGCCCGTTTTACGTCGCAACGACAATCAGAAAACCACTTCGGATTCGGTTAAGCTTTTACAAAAAACCTTACAAAAATATGGTTTTAGCTCTTTAAAAGTTGATGGTTTCTTTGGTAAGACAACAGAAAATGCAGTTATTGAATTCCAAGGAAGAGGCAATGACCACGATTCAACAGTTCTTGTAGATGGAATTGTTGGACCCCAAACTTGGAAAGCTTTAGGTCTGTGTGTTTAT
>NZ_JBXXZH010000562.1:0-666 GCF_059640475.1 Calothrix sp. CBUCES-K 9914 | reverse complement strand
GGTGGCAAAAGTTAGACAATATCCAGAGCGTGAGATAATTATCTACGGTGCCCGCTACGCGGGCACCGAGCTACAACTTGAGTCCGGAGAAGTTTTATGCTGGGTGCGATTTTTGAGCGGTTTGTAGAAGAAAGTCCCATAAGTGTTATGGTTAGAGGATTGATGGAACAAGTATTGGCGCCAGAAAAAATCAATCAAATATTTGGAGCAAACGCTCAAACCCAGTATACGCGCGAATTATTGTTTTCAAGTGTAGTAGATTTGCTCTCGTTTGGTCGTATGCGGAATTCATCCATCGGTGAACGCAGCGTACAGAGCCAAAGCTCAAAAACTAAATGTTAGTAGAACAGCAGTGTACGATAAATTAAATCGAGTTGACACTTCTGTAAGTGCTGCAATTGTACGCGAAACTGGTGTATCGATGACATCCTTAATTGAATTAATTGGAGGTCAATCGCCTTCATTGTTGGCGCCGTATAAGATTCGAGTCATAGATGGAAATTGTTTAGAAGGAACCGACCATCTTCTTGAAGTACTAGGAAATATTGGGGCGGTGGCGCTACCAGGAAAATCTCTCGTCATACTTGACCCAGAATTAAGGTTAGCAATTAATGTTTTTCCTTGTGAGGATGGTCATGCACAAGAACGGTCATTATTTAATCAAGT
>NZ_JBXXZH010000561.1:0-727 GCF_059640475.1 Calothrix sp. CBUCES-K 9914 | reverse complement strand
ATCATTCCATGCTTTTGCATCGGGAAAATTAGTTATTTTGTATTCACTAAAATCTTGGTCTGAGAAATTTAGCAGTGTTACTACGCGGGAACCTTCATCATTCCAACGCAAATAAGCTAGCACTTTTGCGTCAGGGTTTTCGTGGAAGAATTCAAGGTTGTCAGATTGTAATGCAGGATTTTTAACTCGCAAGCCAATCAATTTTTTGTAGTATTCAAATAATTCTTTATTTTCCTCGCGTTCCAATAATGGCCAAGCTATTTTTTTTGGCTGTGTTACAGTTTGACTTTTACGCTTGTGTTCCCCAAACTCTTCTCCCATCCATAACATTGGAGTACCCATTGCTGTTATTAGTAACACTGCTGCTAGCTTCGCGCGCGTAAATGCTGCTTCGTCAAAAATTCCTCTATCTCCTAGTTCCCTAAATAAATGTTCTCGGTCATGAGTTGCTAGGTAATTTATGACGTTTACGCCACTATCGTAACCTTGTTTTCTGGGGTCTATTACTTGTTTGAGATTTTCTAAGTTAAACTCTTCACCGCAAAGATGAGGTATGGCAAAATAACGAAAACTTTCATGCCAGCACGCATCTAATGGACCATCTGGTTTTGTAACGTCACTAGTATCAGGGATATGTTCGGCAATATTATAAAACGGTTTAGGCGCCCCCTGAATTGTTACATTCTTTTTCGCTTGAGTTGCCAACCAATTCAAAAATTCAAAGTCA
>NZ_JBXXZH010000560.1:0-801 GCF_059640475.1 Calothrix sp. CBUCES-K 9914 | reverse complement strand
AGGTATCTCGACAATGGCATTCAACCTGAACGGTTTCAACTTCAACCAATCAGTAATTGACAGTCAAGGTCGCGTAATCAACACATGGGCAGACATCATCAACCGTGCGAACCTCGGTATGGAAGTAATGCACGAGCGTAACGCTCACAACTTCCCACTTGACTTAGCTTCTGGCGACGCTGCACCAGTAGCATTAACCGCACCTGCAATCAACGGTTAATCCTAGTCGAATAACCAACGCTTAAGCGCTCCCTTTACAGGGGGCGCTTTTCCGCATGTCTATAAAGAGATGTTAAGGCGCCCGCATGGATTTCACGATGCAGTGGTGATGGTTGATAGTGAAGAGAATAATTTGACATTTAAGCGAATGCTTATCTATACTAAAAATAGATAAGCATTCGCTTAAGTGTTGTGTACGCATGAGTAGATTTGTTGCCAGTGCTGTTCCTTCGTTAAAAATTATTGCGGTTAACAAGATTGAAAACGCTCACGTTCCTTAATTTGTAGAGGAGAAGTATTCAATGGAAAATATGACGATTGATAATCTGGAAGAAAAACTGCGGCAGGCCATGCTCACCAGTGATGTTTCCGCACTGGATGAACTCATTGCCGACGATCTAGTTTTTACAATGCATACAGGTCTGGTGGTCAACAAGCAATACGACCTCCAAGCGCACCGCTCTGGAATCTTTAAGTTCACGAAGTTGGATATTAGCGACCGTCAAATCCATTCCTATGCAATACTGCTCGGTTAAGCGGGAGCATAGCCTAAAATAAAGAAAAGTTTGTTCGCGTTAGAAA
>NZ_JBXXZH010000559.1:0-834 GCF_059640475.1 Calothrix sp. CBUCES-K 9914 | reverse complement strand
GTGGTCATTACGGCTGTATTTTTTAGAAAAAATAATTTTGTCTGCAAGTTTTTTAACATTTGTCTCGCAGGTAGTGTCAATTGATTTTGTCATTGAAAGTTTGTGAAGCATAACTGTCCTGATAGTCTCGTTTTAAAAAATTATAAAAAATAAGAAAATTTGCTCCGCTGTTGCTTAGAAAGCGTGCTTTCAAAAAACTATTTAAGAGCAAGTCTTATTAGTTGTAGCGCTTATGCTTTTTAAGACCTTCGCTGTATCTTTACAACATAGGCTAACAGAATCAATTTAGCTTTATGTTCGCTTTGTTACCCAGAGAATTTATACTGATATTTAGGTTTATTTAAGTAAGTGTATCGATAAAAATACGTGTAACCACGGTTGCACCTGCACTGAGAGATGCAATTATTTGATTGTGAAGTAAAAAAATAAAATTTCTATTTACATTGATAGATATAGTCTCCCAAAAGGCTGATAGAAAATATACTCATCACTCAACACTCAGCACTCAGCACTCAAAACTCAGCACTCAGCACTCAGCACTCAGCACTCAGCACTCAGCACTCAAAATTAACAGGAGTAAACATGCAGGTAATCCGCATACCAGCGCTATCAGATAATTATATTTTTTTACTGTGGGACACTACACGTAAAATAGCCGCAGTCGTTGACCCAGCGGTTGCAAAACCAGTTTTAACAAAACTTCATGAACTTGGCGCCTCGTTAGTAGGCATCTTCAATACACACCACCATAATGACCATGTAGGGGGAAACCGAGAATTAATAACCCAGTACCCAAACGTTACTGTCTACGGTGGAGAGTTTGACTCTGGACGC
>NZ_JBXXZH010000558.1:0-849 GCF_059640475.1 Calothrix sp. CBUCES-K 9914 | reverse complement strand
TATGATTTTTATAGCTAACCATCTTGACAAATCCGATTTGAGAGGGAATGAAACAGCCCTGCCTTATCAAGGGGGGGTTGGGGGGATTAATTTCAAAACCTACGCAGTATTGGGCGCCATCCTATATATATATGTGTGATTGTGGAGACGAACGGGCTTTCCTGGGCGCCCATTCCACAAGATAAGTAAAACTGATTACAATTGTAAGAATTACTGACCCAAAGAAGTATTGTAACGAATTGTAAAGTACGTTAATATATTGTTACAAACGTAGAAAACGTTTGATACATACACTTTTTAACCGCACTTATACAATCATGACAGCAACTTTACAACGTCGCGAAAGCGCTAGCGTATGGGAGCAGTTCTGTAATTGGATTGCTTCTACTGAGAACCGTTTATATATCGGTTGGTTCGGTGTGTTGATGATTCCAACTCTGTTGGCAGCAACTACTTGTTTCATCATTGCATTTATTGCAGCACCTCCTGTAGATATTGATGGTATCCGCGAACCTGTAGCTGGTTCTTTGATGTACGGAAACAACATCATCTCTGGTGCAGTTGTTCCTTCTTCTAACGCGATTGGTTTACACTTTTACCCAATTTGGGAAGCTGCTTCTTTAGATGAGTGGCTTTACAATGGTGGTCCTTACCAGTTGGTAGTGTTCCACTTCCTCATTGGCGTATTTTGCTACATGGGTCGTGAGTGGGAATTGTCTTACCGCTTGGGAATGCGTCCTTGGATTTGCGTAGCATACTCGGCGCCAGTAGCAGCAGCTACCGCTGTGTTCTTAATCTACCCAATTGGTCAAGGTTCTTTCTCTGATGGTATGCCTCTGGGTATTTCTG
>NZ_JBXXZH010000557.1:0-872 GCF_059640475.1 Calothrix sp. CBUCES-K 9914 | reverse complement strand
AGATTTTACTCCTGTTGAATACGATGCAGTTTTACAAACCGCTGCTAGTTTTCAGGAAGTTTTATCGCGTCGAACGAAAAAAGTCCCGACCTTACAGGGACAGGTAGTGGCAAATCTGTTTTTTGAGCCATCAACTCGCACTCGTAGCAGTTTTGAACTTGCTGCAAAACGTTTATCTGCTGATACGCTCAATTTTGCCAGCGCTACTTCTTCGATGACGAAAGGAGAAACTATTCTCGACACCGCAAAAACTTATTTGGCAATGGGATGCGATATAATGGTGATTCGTCACACCAGTGCTGGTGTCCCAAATGCTGTAGCTTTGGAAATGGATCGTCTTGGTGAACGTGTTAGTGTTCTTAACGCTGGTGATGGTCAACACGAACATCCATCTCAAGGATTACTCGATTTATTTACAATTTGTACCCTGATTGACCCAGTTCAACCTCGACTCGAACTTTTAAAGGATAAAAAAATCGCCATCGTTGGTGATATTCTACACTCCAGAGTCGCGCGCTCGAATATTTGGAGTTTAACTGCTAGCGGCGCCGAGGTTCATCTTGCTGCACCCCCAACGCTTTTACCCAAGTTGTTTGCTGAGTACGTTAATGATAGTGAAGTTGATGGATTGGCAGGAAAGCGTAAGTTATTTATACATTGGCGCCTCGAAGAAGCACTGAGTGAAGCTGACTTTGTAATGACTTTGCGTCTGCAAAAAGAACGCATGACCGCACATTTATTACCGAGTTTGCGTGAATACCACCAGATGTTTGGGATTACGCGCTCAAAACTCAAGTCGTGTAAGCCAAACGTGAAAGTACTGCACCCAGGTCCAGTCAACCGTGGTGTCGAAATTAGCTCGGATTTGATGG
>NZ_JBXXZH010000556.1:0-878 GCF_059640475.1 Calothrix sp. CBUCES-K 9914 | reverse complement strand
TGCGATGGTATATCAAGCGCTAGTCGCTTTAAAAAGAGTACCAAAAATAAATTCACCGTATGTTGTTTCATAATTTGACTCTTCTCGGTAGAATTAATAACACTTCTTTTACATAAAAGAAATATCTGTGAATATATCAATGTAGCTAAAAGCACAATCATGCTTATGCGAAGGGAGACAAATCTCTGTCTAATGCCATTAGCTGAAGTCCAGATGTCCTCACCAGCAGAAGACAACTATGACGACAGCTACTACGAGTATGGTGATTACTACGGTAATTACTATGAGAACTACACCGACCTCGTGGTGAACTTACTAACTCACTATAGCTTTGACCTTGGTGGCTATAGGGCACCGGAGTTAATCGCGCGTTGGCAAGTACAATTTCCTCAGAACTGGTTGCACCTAGCAGTAGTAGAAGCCTTATACCAAGGTCGCTATAAAGCTTTTTCAGTCCAGCAAATCCTAACTATATGGCTACGACGTGGACAAGCCTCATTCCATTTCAACATGGAATTTGAGCGTTTAATTTGCAGCAAGCTTCCGACTAGTTTGACTACCCCACCATCTACAACACCACTTTCTCTGCCGACCCAAAATTCCCAAATACAATTAGCCTCGAATTTAATTAGAGATAAAAAAAATACTAGTAGTACAAATCATAACCATAGTAATTATACTGAACAAAAGTATCAACAAAAACAAATAAACACAAATCAAGCGTCGTTAACTATTCGTCAACCACCCATACCAAATATCGAAGTAATTGAGGATGAACCTCAATCACGTGTAGCGACACAACTAGTACAGGTGCAATCCAAAGCAACCCACCACCCCGCAATTGGACAATTCACACCAGAAACAACCTCTTGTTCTGA
>NZ_JBXXZH010000555.1:0-900 GCF_059640475.1 Calothrix sp. CBUCES-K 9914 | reverse complement strand
CTTGCTGAAATGACGGTTGGTACTGGTGTAACGGTCAATTCCGTGCTACCTGGTCCCACTCGCTCTGAAGGGGTCAGCGATTTTGTGGAAAAGATGGCAACGGATCGCGGTGTCGAAGTCGATCAGGTAGAAAAAGAGTTTTTTGAGTTCGTGCGTCCTTCCTCACTGCTCAAGCGCTTTGCCACATCCGAAGAGGTTGCTGCCTTAGTCACATATGTGTCTAGCTCTCTCTCATCAGCCACAAATGGTGCTGCACTTCGGGTTGATGGCGGTGTAGTGAGATCAATCCTCTAGTTTTTCAAAGACAAAATCGCTCTTTTTACTACAATGAATGGTTAGAGATAGCATCTTTTAACCAAGTAAGGTACAAATTAAATTAGTAAAACAATGAGTGGAACGGGCATCCCTGCCCGTCCGGAAGTGTACTTCATTTGAAATAGCAACCGCTATATTCTTTTACGTCAACAAGGATTAAGGTAACAGTTTATTAGCACTTTTTTATAGATTGTGATGATTCGCTACTTTTTGGCTGTCATCGCAATTTGTTCTTGGTTCTGTATTTCTAAAAGTTGTGGGATTGTTACAAATTTATAGCCTTGCTGTCTCAAATTATTAATTATTTGTGGTAAAGCCGCTACAGTATTACTACGATTACCTCCACCGTCATGCATTAATACAATACCACCTGGTGTTGCTTGTTTCACTACTCGTTTTACTAATGTTGATGGGGAAGGGCGCCGCCAGTCTTCTGAGTCATCTGACCACATTACAATAGCATCCTTTTGATTTCTGGCATAAGTTGCTACACCATTATCTAGTATTCCTCCTGGTGGACGAAATAAACTAGTTTTGGCGCCAGTAGTTTGATAAATTATATTTGCCGTATTTTCAATCTCTGAA
>NZ_JBXXZH010000554.1:0-930 GCF_059640475.1 Calothrix sp. CBUCES-K 9914 | reverse complement strand
GAGTTAACCATATGCAGGAACCCTGCTTGACAAGGCGCCATCTTTCTTAACTTGACGCCAATGGCAAGGATGCCCACTCCACAAGAAATGTACACTCTACAAGAAAGCTCTGGATATTTTTTACTCGGAAGTACACAAACTTCAGTGTAAAGTAATGTAACGAACCGCAAAGAACGCGAAGAGCGCAAAGGTAAGAAGTTAAGTTTTCTTCCTTTACGTAGTTTGGGGTTTAATTCTCATCTATCTTGACATTTTTTAAATAAGTTATGTAAACTGACTTATAGTTGTGTTAATTTAGTTTGCAAAACTATTAATACAGCTTAAAACAACTTAATGAAGCAAGTAATAGCAAATCATTGAAACCCTTACGTAGAAGAATTTCAAGAGGATTTGTAACTTGAGAACATTGATGCCTAACGAACGTTAGGTAAATCTTTTTCATAAGTAAAGTTAATAATACTTATAAACAAATTAAATAATGAGTAGATGCTCTTATTAAGTGAATTCATGTAAAGTTGTGATTACAGGTAAGTTAAATCTTGCCTGAGTAGATTCACATTATTTCGCATTAATAAGAACATGACTGCAACCTTACAACGTCGCGATAACGCAAACGTATGGGAACGGTTCTGCCAGTGGATTACCAGCACTGAAAACCGCATTTATGTAGGTTGGTTCGGTGTATTGATGATTCCTACACTGTTGTCAGCAATCATCTGCTTCATCATCGCATTTGTAGCAGCACCTCCCGTTGACATCGACGGTATCCGCGAACCAGTAGCTGGTTCATTAATGTACGGAAACAATATTATTTCCGGTGCCGTTGTTCCTTCTTCAAACGCTATCGGTTTGCACTTCTACCCCATTTGGGAAGCAGCTTCCTTAGATGAGTGGTTGTACAACGGTGGTCCTTACCAGTTGGTAGTATTC
>NZ_JBXXZH010000553.1:0-950 GCF_059640475.1 Calothrix sp. CBUCES-K 9914 | reverse complement strand
TGGAACATGCATGTCAGTCACTGACTTACAAAACGCAGCAGCAGAACTTGGGCGCCCATATCAACAACGAGACACCCTCTATAGAGTGCTGAGTAGAAAGTCCTGAGTGCTGAGTAGAAAGTCCTGAGTGCTGAGTAAAGATTAACTACTCAGCACTCAGCACTCAGCACTTTTAACTCTATTTGTAACCAATCCGAGATACGATGGACGTTGATTTAGGTATTTTTTCACTCTTTTTTGCTTATGAAGAGCTATTTATCACGCCTATTTGCCTTAGTTTTGGTTGTAGCTATTGGTTTGATGGGTTGTTCATCTTCTAACCCCAATAGCTTAACGGGGAACTATAGCCAAGACACTTTAACTGTAGTCAACATTATACGTAATGCAATTGAACTACCGGACTCGGAGCCTTCCAAAGCAGCAGTACAAACAGAAGCGCGTCAAAAAATTAACGACTTTGCCGCGCGCTACCAACGTAACACCTCTGTTGCGAGCTTAACTTCTTTCACGACAATGCGAACTGCCTTAAATTCTTTGGCCGGACATTATAGCTCTTATCCTAATCGTCCTGTACCTCAAAAGCTTAAAACCCGCTTACAAGAAGAATTGAAACAGGTAGAGTCAGCTTTGCGACGTGGTGCTTAACCCCCATAGAGACGCTTACATTCAACGCCATTAGAAAAGCCTTTTTTGTAGGCGCCTCTACTCATTAGTTATATTTATTAAAAAATTAAATTAAATTCCATCTATGCTTCTTCGTCCTTTGAATGTTGTAAAAATGTTCTTTCGGCGCCATTTGTCTACTACCATATTTATTGGTAGTCTACTAATACCCTTTTTGGGACAACCTTCAAAGGCTCAACTTAACGAGTATTGCCAGCTACCTCAAACGGCAGTACAACAAAAAGAAGATTTACGCTTATCAGCGCTTCGTGGAAATATAGAAGCCC
>NZ_JBXXZH010000552.1:0-992 GCF_059640475.1 Calothrix sp. CBUCES-K 9914 | reverse complement strand
CTCGTTCATCACAAAACCTATCGTTGACGTATGGGCGCCAACCTTAACTTGACACCAATGGCATCCTTGCCCGTTCCCCACCTACTCAATGTAAACTGTAACTGCTGCTACAGCAATTAGCATTTCGTCATTCTTATCGTTTAGTTCCGCAATAGCTCGACCTTGTACAACCATACCGCCATCTTGGACACTCAGCGATTTTCTACCAAATGGTAATACAGCTAAAACTTCCTCTTCTCGAACTTGTTCAGGATAAGGAACAGCAACTTGCACTTCAACTATCATTTGATTTGGGTCAGTTAAACCAGCAACTTCCCATACTCCAGGTAAAGCATTATTCGCTATTGCGTTGCGTACTGCTCTAGAAGCTGCTATCGTTGGTTCTTGCCCATGCTGGTCGATCCCCATTCCCATTTCAATAATTAAACGTTTACGAGTCACAATTTTCCTTTGTATAATTTTATTATTTTACACATGATTGCACTATTTGCTGTTTTTCTTTTAACCGTTCAGGGGGCGCCTGTATTACTTATTAATTCTTATAACTTGTAATCATATGAAAATTAGTAGAAAACAGATTTCACCTAAGAAGTTATTAGTTTTAGCAACATGCTTAGGGAGTTTTTTAGTAATTTTATATACGTGCCTGTTTATTAGTATAGTTCGAGCGCGCGTTGTTAAAGTTGACTCCTTAATCAAACAAAAAGCTTTACAACAAAGTTCATCTCAGAAAATTGTGATCCAAGAAGGTTTCAATTATGACAAAGGATTAGACGCAAACTGTTTGACATGGAATTCTGAACCAGTTGCTAGCGGCTGGACGCAAGACTCTGAAGACTCAGATTTTTTTGCTGATTACTACGTACCAGCAAATTCAGAGGCAATAATTTGTACAACTCCTATTTTTGCAGGCGCCTTGACTGCTGACGCTGAGAAACCTTTTTCATATGAAGTATATCGTACCGAATACGGTTTAAGAGTTCGCGTAATTA
>NZ_JBXXZH010000551.1:0-1018 GCF_059640475.1 Calothrix sp. CBUCES-K 9914 | reverse complement strand
ATACATGAAGCAAGTTCCGTAAATCGACCCCAGTTTGCATCATAACCGGATTTTCCAACTTTGGCATTAACATCTATATGAATGGCGTAAGCCGCAGTTAGAATATTTAAAGGCGCCGGATAAGATTTACCGTTATCGTTCCATCCGTCAAGGATGTAGTCCAAACGAAACTTATCTCTTCCTACTAATGTACGGAAAGCATGGGGGGCACTATCAAGAAATACACTTTCCTCAAATTCGGCGCCGTCGTTAAATGGTGGAATTGGAGACTCAGAGACAACGGTTTTAACATCTAATATCATTGGGAAAGCGAACGCTAACCAAGTTGGCATTATCCATGATTCCGTATCGCTGCTGTCGCGTCCTGGTGGTAGTGCCATAAAGTAAAATGTTAAGGGTTGGTCTTCTGGGTAAGAAAGTTTAAAAGTACGGTCATTGGATGGCTGTAAATCCTCTTCAATTAGGAAAGAGTCTACATTTTGATATTTTTCCTTACTGAAGTTAGCTTCTAAATCCTTGCTGATAAAATGATTCCGGATGCTAGTATCATAACGAGTTTGAGCGATACCACTATAAGCTTTTTGCAGGAACTTATTAGTTTCAGGTGTAAAATAATAAGTTGGATAAAAGTATAAGTAGCGATATTTACCGTCCTCAAAGCGTTTACCTACAGCCTGAGTTTGATTCATCAATATTTGCCGTAACATCATCTCTATGCCAGCAATGCTAGAAATATTACGTTTGGCATTAGAACCACCCAATTGCTGTTTATTTGTATAAACTTGTGGTGTAAATAGTACCGCTGATTCCATCTGCTCAGTTACAGTATAAGCCGAATGTGATATCGAACATATTAACTGGCGCCCACGTCCTGATTTTTTTGCAGCGTTATAATTAGTCAATTCATTCAAGAAATTGTCTACTGACTGCGCTTGCATATCAGGTAACATCACAACTCGTTTTACCCAAAGTTTTAAATCATCCCAGCCATCAGGTAGTTGATATTGGGTAACGATAG
>NZ_JBXXZH010000550.1:0-1023 GCF_059640475.1 Calothrix sp. CBUCES-K 9914 | reverse complement strand
GTCGAAGACGAACGTCTACTTTGCTCCGCTCCCGAAGGGATACTTACACCCGAACTACGCACAGAAATTCAAAAACGCAAACCTGAAATTATCTCCTTTATCAATAATACGCCTAACTCTACTGATACTGCAATACTACCTTTATGTGGAGGAGACGTGATATATCACGTCTCTACATCTGTAAACCCTCCTCTTTCTTTTGCTCAACAGAGGTTATGGTTTCTTGACCAGTTAGTACCAAATAATCCTTTCTATAATGTCCCCTTTGCGCTTCGTCTTATAGGTACACTAGACATAACAGCACTTCAATTTACTTTTCAAGAAATAATTCGGCGCCACGATGCTTTACGTACCAATTTTGTATTACACCAAGAACAACCAATTCAAGTTATCGCTCCCGAATTACAAACACCTTTAAAAATCATAGATTTACGTCACGTAGCAGAAAAAGAGCGCTCTGCACAAGCACAACAGGTAATTAGTCAAGAAATTCAAACTCCTTTCAATTTATTAAAAGGCTCTTTACTACGCATAATACTACTTAGGTTAGATGACACAGAGCATATATTATTGGTTAATCTGCACCACATCATTTCTGATGGTTGGTCTATTGGAGTGCTAATTAAAGAAATCGTAGCATTCTACCAAAACACACCATTACCCAAATTACCTATCCAATACTCAGACTTTGCACGTTGGCAACGTCAATACCTCCAAGGAGACATATTACAAAACCAATTAAATTACTGGCGCCATCATTTAGATAATATTTCAGTACTAAATTTGCCAACAGATAGACCAAGACCAGAATTAGCAACTCATAAAGGCAAAAGAAAATTTTTACAACTGCCTAAAACCCTAAGTCAAGCACTAAAAACTCTTTCACAGCAAGAAGGAGTAACCTTATTTATTACCTTACTGGCAGCATTCCAAATTTTACTCTACCGCTACACTCATCAAGATGATATTGCCATTGGTGTACCAATTGCCAACCGTAACCGCAGTGAAGTAGAAGGGTTAATT
>NZ_JBXXZH010000549.1:0-1025 GCF_059640475.1 Calothrix sp. CBUCES-K 9914 | reverse complement strand
CCGACATTATTAAGGTATGTGGTGAAGCGAATGTTCTGCCATCTTCGACTAACCCAACTCGTCCCTACACTGTAAATACTCTTGATGAACACCTTGATATGTTGATGGTGTGTCATCACCTTGATGCGGGTATTCCCGAAGATGTGGCTTTTGCTGAGTCGCGTATTCGTCGCGAAACTATTGCTGCTGAGGATATTTTGCACGATTTAGGCGCCTTTAGTATGATTTCCTCTGACTCGCAGGCTATGGGACGAGTGGGTGAGGTGATTATTCGTACTTGGCAAACGGGGCATAAGATGAAAGTGCAGCGTGGTGGCAACGGATTACCAACGGATGTAGCGGATAATTTTAGGGCGAAGCGGTATGTGGCTAAGTATACGATAAATCCGGCTATTACGCATGGGATAGCTCAGTATGTGGGTTCTGTGGAAGAAGGTAAAATTGCTGATTTGTGTTTGTGGCGCCCTGCTTTTTTTGGTGTGAAGCCAGAGATGGTTATTAAAGGGGGAATGATTGCTTGGGCGCAAATGGGTGATGCTAATGCTAGTATTCCTACACCTCAACCTGTGCATATGCGTCCCATGTTTGGTAGTTTTGGCGGTGCCCGTCATAAAACTTCGTTAACTTTTGTTTCGCAAGAAGCGTTAAAACGGGATATACCCAACCAATTAAAATTAAACAAACAAGTAGTTGCTGTTTCAGGTATTCGTAACTTAAGCAAGCGGGATATGAAATTAAATGATGCTATGCCACATATCGAAGTTGACCCAGAAACCTACGAAGTGCGCGCGGATGGTGAGTTACTGACGTGTGAACCTGCAACGATTTTACCTATGGCACAAAGGTATTTCTTATTTTAGGGCGCCGTGTAATCCCCCCTAACCCCCCTTAATAAGGGGTAAAAAGAGCGTTTTTAGCCTCCCTTTATAAAGGCGGAAAAAGAGGTTTTTAAGCCCCCTTATTAAGCAGGGCTGATTCGTTCCCTAAAAATCTTGAAAAATCAAGGGTTTCGCGCAAATCTTTAT
>NZ_JBXXZH010000548.1:0-1074 GCF_059640475.1 Calothrix sp. CBUCES-K 9914 | reverse complement strand
CTGCTCACACTTTCACTGCCAGCCAGGCTGCCACAGCACACTGGGCTGCACCATGCTTGCACAGCTACTGCTTTGCTGAACGCAATTCAAGCCCTTGCAGGAAGTCGCACACCCACTGACACCAAGCTGCTGCTCACCTGAAACTATCAAAAGCCAGCATAGGTACCAGGCACGGATGCCCATCAGCCCTGAGAGCTACAGCCGTGCCGTGTCTCAGTAGGTGCTGCCACCAGAAGCAGCTGCAGCACCCTTCAACAATTATTCTCCTGGCTTGTACTGCTTCGCTATCAAGCTGCCACCAGCTACTTGCAGCTCCTATCCAGGTGTGCATCACCAGGTTATGATTGGACTGCAGGCTGGCTAGCGTCTGCAGCACGGCCAGCAACCTGCAGGCGTGTACTGCACAAGCAAGTTGGTCATTGGTTGGTTGGGTAGCATGCAGAAAACATCAATGCTAATCAATACTGTGATGCAACCAAGGTAACGAACACAAAAAAATCTGTTGCCTGTGTGGCGTTCAGGGGCAGGCATGCTGCTGCACCATATGACCAAAAGCATGGACACGGTTGTGCACTGCTTGAGCAGCAAAGGTGTGCAGGTATGTTGTGCATCAAGCGCATAGCGAATCCATTGCAACGCTTGGTCTTCCCGACTCACCAGGAGTCCCAAAATCAACTACTGCTAACACTCTCAATGCACCATACAATGATTTGGAAGCAGTAAAAGCACTATTTGAACAAAACCGCGATGAAATTGCTGGTGTCATTCTTGAGCCTGTTGTAGGTAACGCTGGTTTTATTACTCCTGATGCTGGCTTTTTAGAGGGACTGCGCGAACTAACCCACGAACACGGCGCCTTACTTGTGTTCGATGAAGTTATGACTGGTTTTCGTATCGCTTATGGTGGCGCCCAGGAAAAGTTTGGCATTACACCTGACTTAACTACTTTGGGTAAAATTATTGGTGGCGGTTTACCAGTAGGTGCTTATGGTGGGCGCCGAGATATCATGTCAATGGTGGCGCCAGCAGGGCCAATGTATCAAGCGGGTACTCTATCAGGCAACCCTCTGGCAA
>NZ_JBXXZH010000547.1:0-1104 GCF_059640475.1 Calothrix sp. CBUCES-K 9914 | reverse complement strand
GATAGGGGTTTACCAATGTTGGCTTTAAGAGCGCGCGTTCGTACCATTTTGGCAATACCCGCATCGGTGAGGGGATGACCTGGGGTGTTTAAGTCGAGTGCTACGAATAGAGCGTCACTTGTAGATGCTAATCCTCTAAAGGCCAACCATAAACAAATTGCTTCTTTAGTTTTTGGAGTCAGATCAATTTTCTCTTTTTGACTACCTCTACCTTTACCGAGTATTGATAACCTACTATTGCGACGGTCAAAGTCTCCCATTTTCAAGGCTGCAATTTCACCACGTCGTAAGGCATTGTCCCAAAGTAGGCGCAGTATTGCATAGTCCCTTACTCCCTTCGCGGTGGTTGGGTCACATGTATATAGTATTTGTTTGAATTCTTCGGGTGTAACTCCACTGGTATCTCTGTATTTAATTACTGTCTCGCCCCTAATATCTTCGAGTTTGTAGTTACAAACTCCGAGTAATCTACCTTTGTGAGTTAACGCGCGCAGTGCTGATAGGCGCCTATTTATAGTTGCTTCAGATAATTTCTTTTTAATTAATGCAGCTTTGTACCGCACCACGAATTCAAACGCGCGCGGCTGAGGCAATGCTAAAAACCTAATAATATAGTCAGCGTTTGGCGCCACATCAAATACCGTTTCAAAGAAGTGTCTAATATCTTGGTCGTAAGCTCGACGTGTAGACTCGCTGCGCTTGTCCTCCAATAAGAGCTTTAATACATCCGGCGCCGGAAAATCGTAAAATACCGGGGGCAGAACGTCGTTAGTAACCTTAATAATGCGACTGACCATAGAACTTAGGTGACGATAATAAATCTTTTAGTAACCTATTATCCCCTAAATCTACGTCTATACGTAATATTCCACTCAACACCACTCTACAAAACCCACAGGCGCCGGTTTCACTGATGCTGTTAAAACACACATTTTCATGTTGTCCTTACTTACATAACCTTGGCAATGTTTACCTTGAGATGGTCAAAAGGCAAACTGTACGATTTTACTGTTGTACAGGATGATACAGCTGCTCAGTTTCCTTCCACTCCCACCCAACTGGACGGGGGTCGCGGCTGCGGGTATAACTGATAAACTCAAGGGT
>NZ_JBXXZH010000546.1:0-1215 GCF_059640475.1 Calothrix sp. CBUCES-K 9914 | reverse complement strand
ATGTGGTTTTTATGTATAAACAGCTATTCGCTATTGATTTTAAGCTAAATGGTACATGCTTATCGCATCAATATTGCTATCTGATGCTCATTTTTGATAAGGATTATCAAAATTATCGAGTAAATACAGAATAGCTGAGTATAGCCTGGAAATAATAAAACTATTTATCTTGCGGCGCCTAAAGACTAAGTATATGATTAAAAAGTGTCAAGAATAGCCGACTGCTGAAGTCGGCTGGTATTTTCTAATAAATTTTTAATTTGTTTTGGGAATTGCACGAGGGTTGCGAACTGCTGGGAGTTGTTCCAAAATAGCAATAATGGCAGTACGTCCGGACGATAAACTAGTGTGATTTATTAATTCAACAACAGGTTTATCAATAACCTCTTCGATTGTCGTTTTAATCAGAGGCTGAATAATTTTATCTATATCTAATCGTACTTTTTCAGCCAAAATCTCGTTGCCAGAACTTAGAAGCATTTGTTCGGTTAATGTCACCGAATTCTCAATTGTAATTGCCAATTGAGTGTCAAAAAAATGGCAAATTATTTTACCTAAACGCTGCCCCAGTGTAGCATTATATAAGGAACGAATACGATTTGAAATTTCTCTTTCTAATTGTCCAACAGTCGGCTGTTCCATGATAGTCCAATAAACTTATAGCACTCTATATATATTATAAAATTGAACAAAGTTTTGGTATAATTATAAATCTTACATGAAAATTTTTTGAGTATGATAATGAATTTTAATTTTGACAATATAATCAATCTTTATTGATAAGAATGAAGCAATAAATCAGTTTTATTCGTATATTAAAACTTGCAATTATCTATAATTTTTTATTGATTGTTTTAGGGATTTAAATATTACATATTTTGTGCAAAATAATAAATTACAACTATGCTTTATGCACAGTTATATAAACAAAATATAATTTTTTGTACACGACTTTAACTGAATTTGAGCTAAACCAATTGTTACTTTTGGGCAGCAGATTTTGTTAGCAAGCATATAGATGCAACGATAATAACTATTTGTTAAAAACAAAAGTAGAGTGCGTGACACCACCAACCTTTAAAAACGAAGCGCAGTACTGTAGTGCCATTCCACCCTACCATTGAATGTTGCTTACTTAACGTATTGATGGTGCGTGAAAGCACTGTATTTGGCGTTACATTGCTTGATAGTAATAGCTTGATAGTAATAGCTTGA
>NZ_JBXXZH010000545.1:0-1238 GCF_059640475.1 Calothrix sp. CBUCES-K 9914 | reverse complement strand
CATGGAATTAAACCGCATCGAAGCGACAGTGATGTTAGAGAACACAGCATCAATGAGTTTGCTATCAAAATTAGGATTTACAGAAGAAGGTACTTTAAGAGAATTTGGCTACTGGAAATTTCAATTTCACGACCTAAAACTCTTTTCGATTTTAAAAAGAGACATTCAAATGTAGGGTGCGTAACACCACAAACATTATAAAACGAAGCGCAGTTGCTGGTGGTGTTACGCACCGTACAAGCGTCACGAAAGATAAAAAAGTGCTTATCGTAACAAAGTTCATTACCTTTACTATAATTTTATACTTTTTGAAGTAATAATAATCATAAATTCATCAAATAGTGCAAAATTACCAAGATATTCAAGCTGGTGTAAATTGATGCAGGAAAAGCTTGATAAATAAGTTTTTAAGCACTACAATGACAAATCTATATACTGAAGTCACCAGTAAGTAGTTCTCATCAGGTGTGGCTACGGAATTCTTTAGGGGTGGAAATCTTGAACTTAGCAGAGTGTTTAAGCGCTTAGATTTCAGTCATAAAATTGGTATAAAAACCCAAAAAGTATTGAAATTTCAAGATAAATGCTATACTCTTGTTCCGAATTGCCTACGTAATAATTCTGTGTTTTGAGGAATACTTGCGCTATGTCTGCGAGAAAGACAGACGTTCTAAAAAATAAGCTAGTAGCGGTGGCAGCAGTCTTTACTGTTGCACCAATGTTATTTTTCATGGTTTTTTCGCAAAACCGACACCTGTCGGAACGCCAAAAAATCGACTCAACAAACCAAGCATGGATGACTACCGCAACATATTTTCTCTCTTTAGCGGTATTTATGAATGGTTATTATGCAGCCAAGCGCGCGGAAGCGTTACAAAGAAGCGCTATCGCATCTGAAAAAAATAACGAAATTAGCGTCAAAAATGCTCAACTAGCAGAGGAACGCTTGGTTGCCGACCGTTTCATGACAGCAGTTACACAACTTGGGCATGAAAATACTGCCACCCGCACAGGTGCTATTTATGCTTTGGAGGGAGTCGCGAATGATTCTTACAGTTCATACTGGACGGTGATGGAAATTTTAACGGCGTTTGTGCGTGAAAATGCTCCTATCAGTAATCAACTTGAAGATGTGGACAATGCGCTTCGCGTTCGTACTGACATTCAAGCTGCTTTGACTGTAATTGCAAGACGCAACTCGCAAAAAGACCGAAACAACTGTAAACTCGACCTTCGCA
>NZ_JBXXZH010000544.1:0-1271 GCF_059640475.1 Calothrix sp. CBUCES-K 9914 | reverse complement strand
AATTGTGAGTAAAATTTATGACCATCACAGAAGCCTCCTAGAGGCGGTTATTTAAGGCGTAGGCCAAAACTGGATGCTCCCCAAAACACTTACCGCTCGGCGCCTCGTTAAATAATGATAGGCGCCTATTCAAATTAATCAAATAAATTATCCGAACGTTCGTATAATAAAAGAATAAATTGCTTTAGAGAACTCCACGAAATAATTGATCATCTTTTTTATGGAGTTCTCTTAGTAGTGATTATTCTTGAGATTACCCTTCAATGAACGACTTAATTTCACTCACAGTTCTGTGATTATCAATCATAGACAACTTTGTTTACGTTGACATTTCTTGTGGACATGAATGTGTGAAAGCAAGATATTAATTCAAATGCCTAAAGCTTTTGCCACCTTTGTGTTATAAGTTAATAGTTCTAATATTTCAATAACTGGCGCCTTTGCTTCATTTAGGGCTAACAGCAACGATGCTGTAACCAGCCGCCACGCCGAGCTTGAAAACTTTGTCCAGTAAAGGTTTCGTGAAAAAAAACTGAGATTACCTATATATATATATATTCTTGAAGTCTCTACAACGCTTATGGTATGGAAGTAATGCACGAGCGCTCCGGCTCACAACTTCCCCTTAGACGCGCGCTCTTTGTGAAGTTGCTCCTGTAGCACTTTCGGCGCCTGCTATTAATGGTTAATACCGACTCTTAAAAATTGAATAGATTATAAAAAGCGCTCCTGACTATTGGGGGCGCTTTTTATGTTGTTGAAAGTCGTTGACCTTAACTTTTATTAAAAATACGCCTGGGAGCAAGTCCATAATTTTCCTAAACTTCTAGTTATCGATTCATTTATAGAGAGCAAGTACATTAATAAGTGTCAAACACAGAAGCCCTTCAAATCAAGGCTTTGTGACTCACTCAACACGTAATAGATTATGTTTAATCGTTCATTATTAAAAGCTGCTCTCTTGGTTTGTGCCAGTGTTCCGGTTATAAACTTCGGTCTCGCGTCAGCCCAAACTGTTAACGCTACTGGAAGTTCCGCTCAAGGAAGTTCTTATGAATCTATTAGAGTCGCATTAATTCGTCAAGATTCTTCAGACTGTGTTAACTCGGATGTAACTAAAAAACCTGGCTCACATGGTAATGTAGGCGGATTTATTTCTATGACTAAAAACCCTCATGATGGTGAACTGCAAATGAAAGTATCAATTATTGATGGGACTCCGAACACTAAGTACAACGTTTTCTTAAAGTGTAAACAACAAATTGGCTATG
>NZ_JBXXZH010000543.1:0-1305 GCF_059640475.1 Calothrix sp. CBUCES-K 9914 | reverse complement strand
GGTAAAGAATTTGACCATTAGGAGTTGTATTTTCTTGCTCATAAGTATTTGATTTTTTCGATTGTATTAATTTATCAACCTTCTCTTTGACTTCTAATAATTGTTCTAAGCTAAAATTATCCAACTCAGCCAGAAGTTCTGGTGATGTGTAAAATTTCATAGTCTTAAATTCCTAAACACTCTAACTATTTTACAGAAGTTACCCCCAAAGATAACGCGCGGGTTGAGGGGTTCCTAGATGCCCTTTTTAAAAATGCTAATACCCTCGCCGTAGCGTCTAGTACGTTTACGGTTGGCTCAATTATGGCAGGAAGCTTCGCGGTTGCGCGGATTATCGCCATCCCTGCCTACGTTTGTACCATTGGTTACTCTGTTGCAGTGATGACCACGGTAATTGCAGCATTTGAGCAGTTTAGCGGCGCCGTATCAGAGAAAGGTTTCAGCATTGAGCTAAATCCAGACTTCTGGAAATCTATAAGTCGTGCCACAACCATCGCCAGTGTGGGATTTTTTGCCCTGCGTCCCCATTGGGAGGCACAGGACCGCGCCATCAAAGGGAACGAGCGTTACTACAGCCAACAACAGGAATTTACCAACCCCGTGCAGCAAAATGCACCCGATTACATGGGTTACGGCGTTGCAGTAGCAATCACTGCAATACTTGTTTTCTTACTTAGACGCAGAAAGTAGCCATGTCACAAAATGAACAGTTTCAACTTGAACACTCCGGTGATTGATACGGTACTGCCCAACCCAAAGCAATCACGCCAAAATCTATTAAATTTGGGCTGCATGGGCATTGGTACTTTACTACTGGCAGGCGCCTTCTACGGTACTGACATCAGGTACTACGAATACTCATATCAACCCACACCCTTTGAACTACGCAGCCACATCCAAAAGCACCGCGACGAGGCTTTTAGGCTAGAGCAGGAGTATAAAAAGCAGCTAACCGACTGGCAGCAGGCACAGAAAATAGGCTGGAAAACGCCCAAACCTGTAAAGCCTAAATACCATGTCCCAACCCCAGAAGAGGCGTTGAACCAGCTTAAAAACGATAAATCAAACTACTACCTAGTTCCAACTTGGGCAGTAGAAGCAGAAGGCGAAAGTTTGCCGACCAATCCTGAGTACCGTAAAGGTAAGTTACCAAAACTACCGCGAGAAATTGCTGAGAAGGATGGTTATGGCAAGCCGTACCTAAAAACAGTCAATGACGAACCTTACAACCCTTACAAAGCACTTCTAGGTTTTGGTGCGGCGGTGTGTTTCGGGTATGTTTCAGTACAAGCAAATGATAGGGTA
>NZ_JBXXZH010000542.1:0-1389 GCF_059640475.1 Calothrix sp. CBUCES-K 9914 | reverse complement strand
GAATGGCACGAAGAAAAGGCAGAAGGCAGAAGGCAGAGGGCAGAAGGAAAAACCAGAATATCCTTAAAAGGTTTGTACATTAAGGGTTTTAATCATATATATGGCAGAAGCTGGAGTTTTAAAACACTTCAACCTTGATTAAAGGAGATTAAGAACGTAAAAAATAACGATGCTCGTTACGGTAGAAAAAATCTCTTGTATCTAGTTTAATTAATACTAAGTACAAGAGAAATTTAAAAATGCTTACTCTTAAGATATCGAATCGAGTTGAAATCCTCAAGCAAAATTTTATCCAAAGCGCAGGATTACCTTTCAGAGATTTGTTGCCTCAATCAATGATTCAACAAATAATTGATGAGTTACAAATCAAATATTATCGTCGTATATTTGACCCTTTTGTAACGATATGGGCATTTTTATCACAAGTGCTTGATGCAGAGAAAAGTTGTCATAATGCTGTATCTAGAGTCATTGCTTGGCTATCAACAGAAAATGTGGAGTTGCCATCAACAGATACAAGTGCATATTGTCAAGCACGTTTAAGATTGTCGGAAGAACTGTTAAAGAGATTATCATTTTTGAGTGGAGAAAATTTAGAAAAAAAATGCACAATTGAACAGTTGTGGTGTGGGCGGCACGTTAAAGTTATTGATACCTCAACAGCTTCAATGCCAGATACACCAGAGAATCAATTATGTTATCCGCAACCAAGTAGTCAAAAACCAGGATGTGGGTTTCCGATTGCATTACGCCCAGAAAGGGTTGAACCTAGGGTTGTGAAACGACGCCCTAAATCCTATCCTTCAATGCAACAACCAAGAAAGTCGGCACGCAAAAAACTTATAGCTGGATAACAACCACCTACTCGCTCTCTAGTTCCTTAACATTAAATCACATTTTTAAGGCTTCTTAAAGTGATAAGTTATAAGCACTTCAAACTTATAACTTCAAACTTGTTTGCCTAAATATGAGTTACAAACAGCAATTTATTTGGAATCGCAGTGTTGATTTAGCTGTCAATTGTTACGAATTAACAAGGAGATTTCCTGACTGGGAACTCTATGGATTAACTAGTCAAATAAGGCGTTCAGCCGTTTCCGTTGCCTCAAATATAGCAGAGGGATACGGCAGACGAGGTAAAAATGAATACATCCATTTCCTTCATATTGCTTTAGGTTCATTACGAGAGTTAGATACACAACTTATAATTGCCCAAAGAGTTAAATTAGTTGAAAATCAATTTTTGACTCCTGTGATTAATGAAGTTGAGGAGATGCAGAAAATTATGGTAGCAAGTCTCAACAAGCTGAAAGCTTAAAACTTAAAACCTTATTCTTCCGCATCCTTCTGCCCTCTGCCCCCTGCCCTCTGCCTTTTTTCGTGCCATTC
>NZ_JBXXZH010000541.1:0-1392 GCF_059640475.1 Calothrix sp. CBUCES-K 9914 | reverse complement strand
TAAACTAAAAGAAATGAACTGTTGTAGTTGAACGATAATATATCGCTACAATTTTTTACTTTTTTAAATTTCGCTGCGGTGATGAAACACGCATAAAATGGTCGTAAGGGGAGAAGGAGCATAAAATGTCTAACAACCGTTCTGGTCAATTTATTGGTGGTTTAATGATAGGAGCGACGATTGGAGCTTTAACTGGTTTACTCGTGGCGCCTCGTACAGGGAAGCAAACACGTCAAATGTTGAAAAAATCTGCTAATGCCTTACCGGAGTTAGCGGAAGATTTATCAACGAGTGTTCAAATTCAAGCTGACCGGATTTCTACTAGTGCTTTGCGAAACTGGGATGGTACATTAGAAAGACTGAAGGAAGCGTTAGCGGCAGGTATTGACGCGAGTTTTCGGGAGGCAAACGCTATGCGGCAAAAACAAACGCAAGACTTCGACTTAGATTCCATGAACCAGCAAGATAATTAGGTAATTTTATTATTGTGACAGAACCTTTATTTTGGCTAGGTTTATCTCTTCTTTTAGTTGCTGTCAGTTTAGCTGCGGTTTTAGTGGCAGCTATTCCAGCATTGCAGGAACTCGCGCGTGCAGCTCGTAGCGCGGAGAAACTCTTTGATACACTATCGCGAGAATTACCTCCTACTCTCGATGCTATTCGTACAACTGGTTTAGAAATTACCGACTTGACCGATGACGTTAGCGAAGGAGTAAAAAGTGCAGGTCAAGTTGTTAAACAAGTTGACCAAAGTCTTGAAGGCGCGCGTAAACAAGCGCAAAATATACAAATAGGGACTCGTAGTGTATTTGCGGGTGTGAAAACAGCTTGGAAAACACTGACACGTCCCAAGTCTTCCCGGAGAAATGGCTCCATACAACCGTTACGGGAATGGGAGTATCAACAAGACACTCGCCGAGCAAAAGAATATCATAGCGATGATTACGAAGAGTCTGTTGGCTGGGTCAACGGCTACGATAATAATAAACGCGATGATGATATTTATCCCAAATCTGTAAAACCCGCTAAAAATGATGACTGGTCAGATAATAAGTAGTTTTTATCTTTACAAAATGTAATGTATATAATTCTGGAATAATCATTTACAATATGCATCGTATAAAATATTTTCACAGGCTGCGGGAAATGATTATTCAAAAATATGACGATATACAAGCTTTAGACAGCTTGCAACAGAAAGTCAATATCCGAAAGACACAGCTTAAAATTGCCGTAGAATCGAACATGCGTATTGTAGCTGAAGCTTTACAGCATCAGTTAGACGAACTTCAGCACAACTCCAACTTTCAAGCTCTAATGAGTTTATTTGATGATTAATTCTCGTAGGGTGCGTGACGCTACGAAAAAATTCCAATGATATATAAGACTCGT
>NZ_JBXXZH010000540.1:0-1396 GCF_059640475.1 Calothrix sp. CBUCES-K 9914 | reverse complement strand
AAGATTAGGGATGTTTCTAGAAGTAGCAACAACATTCGGAGCTATATTAGGAGCCTTAATAGCGACTTTCGTCTCTGTAAAAGCACTAACAATTGTACTAGCAGCAGTTTTACTTTACTCCGCTTATTTGTCACAGCAACCCAAGCAAGAAACTCCAGAAAACGAGTCATCTAACCCCGTAGCTGAATATTTTCAACTGAACGGAACTTACCCAGCACCAGATGGACTAATGTCCTATCAAGTCAACTCGGTAACGGCTGGTTTTAGTGTCATGTTTGTTGCAGGTATAATATCCGGATTACTTGGAATTGGTTCGGGTGCGTTTAAAGTGTTGGCAATGGACCAAGTAATGCGTATTCCGTTCAAAGTATCCACAACCACAAGTAATTTTATGATTGGTGTCACCGCAGCAGCATCTGCGGGAGTTTACCTAGCGCGCGGTTATATCGACCCAGGATTATCAATGCCAGTAATGTTGGGTGTTTTACCTGGTGCTTTTTTAGGCGCCAGAGTATTGGTAGGTGCAAAGACTCAAGTCTTGCGAATAGTCTTTAGCTTTGTACTAGTAGCAATGGCATTAAAGATGGTTTACAACAGTCTGGTTGGGGTGTAAAAAATGGATAACTTTGATTTAAATACAAGCTGGTTCTCAACAACGTCAACAGAAGGAGAAGTCGCTGCGCTGAACTTACAACCCGAAGAACCAGACAGCGATATTGCAACATTATCTAAACAAGCCAAAAAAACTGATGGTACTACTAACAATACTAAAGTTACAAAAACAGAAATCGAGCTTGGATTAGAGTCCTTACTTAGTAACCTACTTAAATACGGAGTTCTCATAGCCAGCGCAGTTGTACTATTTGGCGGTATAGTTTACCTAGTAAATTACGGTTCTGAACCAATTACATATCGTTTCTTCTACGGAGAACCCGAAAGATTATGTTCTCCAGCAGGTGTAATTAAATCAGTATCAGAGGGTAGTAGCGATGCTATTATTCAACTAGGATTATTACTGCTAGTAGCAACACCAGTTATCCGAGTCATAATTTCCCTATTTACCTTCCTCAAACTACGAGACTTTACTTACTTCTTTATATCACTATTAGTTTTAGGCGCCCTTACATACAGCTTAGTCATAGCACCTTAACTAGCATGTGGATATAACGGATGTAACAGATAGTTGATTGGTTACAAGCCATGTAGGGTGTGTGACGCTACAAACAAATAAAGTTTGATGAAAGAACGAGTAGCGTCACGCACCAACATCACAAGCATGTGGATATAACTGATGGTTAATTGGTTACATTCGCTTCTACTGGTTCGTGTCAAAAGTTTTGGGGTGTAAGAGGATTAACCACAAAGACACAAAGAACACAAAGATTAAGAGTTAAGA
>NZ_JBXXZH010000539.1:0-1463 GCF_059640475.1 Calothrix sp. CBUCES-K 9914 | reverse complement strand
CAATACCTTCGCCAAAATAAAGAGGGCCTTCTGTAGTAGAGTTATGTTTACTAAGACTACAACTCAAACACATACAGAAAGCCCATGCCAAATATATTAGCACTATTGGAATGCCTACAGCGACACACAACAAGAACAACTTTAAGACGGTGGAGCCGAATTATACCAGCAGTACTAGCGATGAGTGGAAGAATAACTATGCTGGGCATATCACGGTGGTGTGGAAAGGGGGGAAGTTATCGAACAATACAACGTTTTTTTGCTTCATCGCTACCTTGGGCAGTGTTGTTTTGGGTATTTTTTAAAGAACATATATTTAGAAGCAAAGAAACATATATACTAGCTGGGGATGAAGTAGTAATTAGTAAAGCAGGAGAAAAAAGCTACGGAATCGATAGATTTTTCTCATCTTTATATGAAAAACCCATACTCGGTTTATCTTTTTTTACTTTATCGCTTGTAAGTGTGGAGCAGAGAAGAGCATTTCCTATTAGCATAGAGCAAGTAATAAAGCCTAAAGAAGATAAAGCCAAAAAAGTAATAGAAAAGCCTAAAGCGCCTAAAGATGAGTTGAATAAAGAAGCTGTAAAAAAGAAGGGCGGGCGCCCAAAGGGTAGTAAGACAAAAGATAAAAAAGAAGTAAATTTAACTCCTGACTTTCTACGTATTCGTCGTCTGGTTGAGGATTGACTTCAAAAAATCAGTAAATTTTTACCACTAACATACTTAGTACTAGATGGCTATTTTGGAAATAATAAAGCTGTAGTAATGGCTCGGCAGCTAGGTTTACACCTAATTTGTAAAATGCGTCATGACTCTGCTTTATATATACCTTACGAGAACCCAGACCAGACTCGTAAGTCTCGGCGTAAGTACGGTGATAAAATTAACTATTCATTTATACCAGAAAAATTTTTGAAAGAAACTAATATTAAAGATGACATTCGTACAGATATTTACCAAGCACAACTTCTACACAAGGAGTACTGTCAAGCATTAAATGTTGTCATCCTAGTACGAACAAATATTAAAACTTTAACGCAAACTCATGCAGTGTTATTTTCAACGGACTTAAAATTAAGTCATAAGAAGTTAATTGATTATTATAGTCTCAGATTTCAAATTGAGTTTAATTACCGAGACGCTAAACAATTTTGGGGGCTAGAAGATTTTATGAATGTTGGGAAAACAGCAGTTACAAACGCTGCTAATCTTGCGTTTTTCATGGTTAACGTCTCACAAGTTTTGCTTATTCATTTTCGCAAATTTAACCCTGATTTTAGTGTTATAGACTTGAAAGCACTGTTCCGAGGTTATAAATATGTTGAGGAAACTATAAAACTCCTTCCCGAAAAACCAGACCCAGTTTTAATGACAAATATTTTCCACAGAGTTACCAATTTAGGGCGCATTCACCCAGCTAGTGCCTGCTCCAGCAGTTCTTAAATCTGGCGAAGGTATTG
>NZ_JBXXZH010000538.1:0-1507 GCF_059640475.1 Calothrix sp. CBUCES-K 9914 | reverse complement strand
GATGCAGGGGGAGGCTAGAAACGGAAGGAGTGGAGAAATTGAGGAACTATTTTCATCGATATTTGCATCTGATATGAATCAATATTGCTTCATGCTCATCCTCCCCGCCCTACCCCCGAAGCCCCCGAAGCACCCTTATTAAGACTTGTGTGTACACCGTAGCCTTATTAAGGGGGGTTGGGGGGATCAATTTAATCTTAAATGATATTTTTGTATGAAACTTGATAATTATCATCTCACTTATTGTACGAATATACATCCTGGTGAAAACTGGAACGAGGTTTTTGCTAATTTACAACAGTATATACCAACGCTGAAATCTAGACTTTGTTGGGATAAGCCCTTTGGCATTGGTTTAAGGTTAGCTGATGTGGCAACGCGCGAGTTGTTGGAATCCGATACTTTAGCTAATTTCCAAGATTGGTTACAACAAAATGATTTATATGTATTTACACTAAATGGCTTTCCTTATGGTGGTTTTCATTTTTCAGTTATTAAAGACAAAGTTTATACACCTGATTGGTCTATATCTGAAAGGCTAGAGTATACCTTGAGATTAGTCAAAATTTTGGCACCACTACTACCTGATGGAGTAGAGGGAAGCATTTCAACGCTACCACTTTCGTATAAACCTTGGTTTAAAGATAATCAAAAAAATAAGTTAGACTTATCTTTGACAACTTTAAATGCAACGCTCAATCTTGCACAAGTTGTTGCAGAAATGGTTAAAATTCGTGAGAAAACAGGAAAAATATTGCATTTAGGATTAGAACCAGAGCCAGATGGACTAATTGAAAATTCAGCAGAAGTTGTTAGTTATTTTCAAGAATCTTTGATACCTATTGGAAGCTCATACTTAACAAACCATTTGCAAATCTCAAAATCTGACGCGGAAGAACTTATATTAGAACATGTACGTGTGTGTTATGACACGTGTCATTTTGCAGTTGAGTATGAAAACCCTGTTTCTGTTATCAAGCAATTTCAAGCAGCAGGTATAAAAATTAGTAAAATCCAAGTTAGTGCTGCATTACAAATTAATCTACCAAAAGATATCGAGCAGCAAAAGATATTAAAACAAAAGTTACAACCTTTTGCTGAATCTACTTATTTGCATCAAGCAATTGCTCGAAAAGACGGTAAATTAAATAATTATTCAGATTTAGATACAGCTTTAACTGAATTTGAAGGCGCCGAGGAATGGCGAGTTCATTTCCACGTACCAATTTTTATTCGAGATTTTGATGGTTTACAATCGACTCAAGATGATATTGTCGATGTTTTAGATTTATTAAAGGTTAACAACTTCTGTAATCATCTCGAAATAGAAACTTATACCTGGGAAGTTTTACCACCAACAATGAAGTTAGATTTACTAGCTTCAATCCAACGTGAGTACGAGTGGTTATTAAAATCTCTACAATCGAGATAAATTTTTATAATGTGTAGGGTGCGTGACGCTACGAAAAAACTTCAACGTAGTTATAGACTTGTAGCGTCACGCACC
>NZ_JBXXZH010000536.1:0-1585 GCF_059640475.1 Calothrix sp. CBUCES-K 9914 | reverse complement strand
CTGATGTCAAAAATACTGACGAGTTAAAACCCGGTCAACGTAACAATTTAGCTACAAATATTGCTGGGTTAACGGCTAGTTTGGATAAATTGAATCGAATTACTACTACAGCTAAAAGCCATTTGTTTACATTTGGCGAATTTATGGCGATGTACTTATTCGCTTGGAGTGATGTACTTTGGCTAAACGTTGAGAATTTCCCTCAGTATAACGATATTTACTCACCCGAACCTAGTCAGGATAAACAAAAAATATTCTCTTTTGATCAAGAAGTTAAATATCTCAAAGAATTTACGCTCACTCTCAAACAAGTACGACGCGCGTTAGCGAATATCCCTACATATATGATATTCGATGACCATGAGATTACCGACGACTGGAATCTTAACATGGCATGGTGCGACCGCGTTCTTTCTCGAAAACTTGGGCGCCGCGTCATTCAAAATGGTTTACTGGGATATGCTATCTGTCAAGCTTGGGGCAACACTCCCAGTCAGTTTACCGATGATAAACCAGGTGTAGCACTTCTCGAAACTGTACAAACCTGGTCGAAGAGTAGTGGTAATGATGCAGTATCTGAAAAAGAAATTACTAAGATAGTCGGTTTACCCACCGTTACAGAAATTAGAAACTCCAACCCCAGGCGCCTACCCCGCCTCGATAATAGTATAAAGTGGGATTACACGGTTACAGGTCCTGGTTATGAAGTAATATTACTCGACACCCGCACTTTGAGAGGTTTTCCAGGTGAGGAATTTGATTTTCCCGAACTTTTAAGCGACGAAGCTTTAGAACAAGAGTTACCAGAAACATCTAACGATGTTGTTGTAACGATGGTTATCTCACCCAGTCCTGTTGTTGGTTTACCCTTTCTCGAAGGTATTCAAAAGTCAGCAAAAGCACTTGCCGAAAAGTTTGGAACCTCAGCTTGGGGTTTTGACCCTGAAGCGTGGGGACTACAAGCAAAAGCTTTTGAAAAATTTATCGCGCGTTTAGCACTACGAACACCAAAACAAAAAAGTCGTATCGTCATGCTTAGTGGTGATGTTCACTATAGTTTCTCCGCGCGGTTACAATATAGTGCAACTCAACCGTTAGAATATCCCCTACCTGCAAACCCACAACTAGTTATAGCCCAGTTTACCAGTAGTTCACTACGAAACGAGAAACGCGAACCTGGGGGTAGCTACTCGTTACACCTCAAAGGGTTTGTTCCGTTCCAATTAATTGACTATCACCCCAAAGCTGAAATACTAGGATGGTCTAACCCAGAAGCGAAGAAGCAAAAAGTCGGGGTAATATGTACATACTCTGATGACTTTATGCAGTGTTTTCCTTTATTCATCGATAAAAGTCCCGCAACTATTAATATAGTGGAAGAGCGCAACTGGTTTCGATTGCCAGATATAACCAAAAAACCTGAATGGTGGTATCGTATAGACTTTTTGCCAGCTAAACTGGAAAATACTAACTTCGTTTCCAATCCCCACTTACTTCATACGCATCCAATTGTAGCTCCTTTACCTCGACAAGACCGCGTAAAACCTTTAAATGAGTATTTAGCGATGGCAAAAAACCATCATGA
>NZ_JBXXZH010000535.1:0-1636 GCF_059640475.1 Calothrix sp. CBUCES-K 9914 | reverse complement strand
TCCTCTAGTAGGAAATTCAGGAAGCGTTCGCAGGAGGAGGAGAATATATGTCGATCCTATAACCGAACCGACTGATAGCGGTAGTTCTCTAGTAGAAAGATTAAGAACCGTTCGCAGCAGCAGGAAAAATGCTAATCCTCTATCCAAACCGACTGATGCGGGTATTCCTGATAAAAGTCAAAAAAGATAGCTTTGATATTAATAGCTTCAAGAAACTGCATCCATATACGAAACCGAAACCAATGCAATTGTGGTTGTTTCAGACTTAGGTTTCGGTTATGGCACCTCAACTACTAATTGCGCCGCGCAGCTTTGTACTCGTTCGCTTGTAATTATAAGTTATGAGTTTGTGGAGTGTGGATGATGTAGCCACTAGCGATTTGATGCAAGCATTTATTAAGTATCTTAAGGATGATATTCCCTCAGTTGCACTACGTAAAGCGATGATTGAAGTCAAAAGCAGGCACCCGTTACCATCTGAGTGGGTAGCGTTTACTTTATTTGGAACTCCAAGATAATACTCGCGCGCCGTTCACACAACGCGGACATGAACAAAAGTCTTGCCTTTTCATTATACTTTTTGTGGACGAATTACTTGTGGGTTAGCTTTTAACAGGGCGCCTGTCAATACTCTTTTGGGAGAACTGAAACAGGCGCCACATACAACATATTGCTTGTATCTTTTTATTCTTATAAAGTAAAACAGAGGTGCCAAAAATTCCTCTTGCTACCCAAGTTCAAGTGACGAGGAGCATGATAAAAAGCCCATTAGGTAAGCATTTATCGACAATTTAACAATGAAGCGAAAAAAGTTTTATTTTTTCCGTAATCATTCATACTGAGTATGAATCTTATATAGAAGTTGTTTTTTCAGTAAAAACCGAAGTATTATAAATTTATTAAGAGGAAACTACCTAAAGAATACGTAAATACATAAGTACTATTAAGTGAGTCATCATAAAAAATACAAGCTTAATTGTTTCGGTTAATAAAAGAAACATTTCGGCTTCAAGCGTGTTGATTAAGATTTATATATTTTGCCGAGTGTATCTTCACTATTAATACTGCTGGAAATACATGCTCGTTAAATCTTGGCGCCATTTTATAGCATTCTAGATATTTTGATTTTATTATTATTGGAGCAAATCATGAACAACGCTACCATTACTTACAGCGGACGTATATTAAACAGCGAAACGAGAAACGGTGTTGATGGGGTAAAAGTGACTCTTGAACTTAACGATAAAACGTACATTGTTCATACAGATAGCGAAGGTATTTATAAATTTGATGCTAACTTAAGTGCAGCAAAAATTTCCGCACGCGTTCGTGTAGAGATAGAAGGATACGAGAAATATAATAGACATATTACTATTACATCTGACCATAACAAGTTAGAAGAAATTCATTTAACTCCAATTAAAAAAGAATCAAAATTAAGTTTAAATAGAATAGGAATAATAGCATCTATAGTTGGTACAGTCGTTGCAGTTGCGACTTATATAAACTTTAATCCTTTCAGTTCCCAACAACAAGCACAGGCGCCGTCTGGACAAAACTGTGACCCAGCATATCCAGATTTTTGCATATCTCAAAACATATCTGATTTAAAATGCTCTGATGTTAAAAAGAAAAA
>NZ_JBXXZH010000534.1:0-1642 GCF_059640475.1 Calothrix sp. CBUCES-K 9914 | reverse complement strand
TGCAATCGGTAATCAATGGTACAGTTGGAAAATGGCTGCAAATTCAGAATATCCTGATGCTGATTTCATAAAAGAAATAGCTCCAGCCCGTACATTTGGATTGTTACACCAAATCGAGTACTTACAGTCGGCAGGATTAATTAAAGGTGGAAACCTAGAAAATGCACTTGTTTGCGGACCTGATGGGTGGTTAAATCCACCATTAAGATTTGAAAACGAGCCAGTTCGTCATAAAATCTTGGATTTAGTAGGTGATTTGAGTTTACTTGGAAAATTCCCCCAAGCTCACTTTTTTGCGTACAAAGCCAGTCATAATTTACATATCCAACTGGCTCAAAAGATTTGGGATTTGGGATTTTAGATTTTAGATTGATACTAGAGTCTATTTTTAGATTTTAGATTGATAGTAAAATCTATAAATCTCTAATCCAAAATCAAAAAATCCAAAATTTACAGAGTGCCATGTCAACTGTTACAGAACCAAAAACAGCCGATATTTCCTCTCCTGGGTCATCTGAACCCGCATCAGAGAGTGTTTCTACACAAGATTCTGAAACTAAAAAAGTTTTCAGTATTGAAGAAATTCAGAAGATATTACCCCACCGTTATCCTTTTGCATTGGTAGATAAAATCATTGATTTTGTACCAGGTAAAAGAGCTGTTGGTGTCAAAAATGTTACTGTCAACGAGCCACAGTTTCAAGGACATTTTCCTGGGCGCCCAATAATGCCTGGAGTGTTAATAGTTGAAGCTATGGCACAAGTTGGAGGTGTCGTCATGACACAAGTGCCAGAGTTAGAGGGTGGACTTTTCTTATTTGCTGGTATCGATAAAGTTCGCTTTCGCCGTCAGGTAGTACCTGGAGACCAGTTAGTAATGACTGTGGAACTGTTATGGGTGAAACAGCGTCGTTTCGGTAAAATGCAAGCTCGCGCCGAAGTAGACGGTCAACTCGCATGTGAAGGCGAACTGATGTTTTCACTCGTTACCTGATGTCTTTATTCGCCGAATGGGGTACGCACAAAATCGTGCCCTTATTCACAAAAGAGGATACCAGAAAATTAGTTATTTACAACTTATATTGTAAAATTTGTTAAATTTCTCAACCCACTCGCCCTCACACACACGTTTGTTGCCACTGACACCTTCGGCTACGGATTAATTAAATAGTCAGCACGCTTACTGTTCTGGAGATGCACCCTTGAAGACGCTCATTCATCCTACCGCTGTAATTCATCCAAATGCGGAAATTCACCCTACAGTGCAAGTCGGTGCCTATGCTGTGATTGGAGGGCATGTGAAAGTAGGTCCCGAAACCGTTATTGGCGCCCATGTGGTGCTAGACGGTTTTACAGAAATTGGGGCACGAAATCAAATATTCCCTGGTGCGGTTATAGGTACAGAACCACAAGATTTAAAATACGACGGCGAACTTAGTTGGGTTAAAATCGGCGACGATAACCTAATTCGTGAGTACGTAACCATCAACCGCGCGACCGGAGCCGGAGAAGCTACGCTCGTTGGTAACGGGAACCTACTTATGGCGTATGTTCACGTAGGTCATAATTGTGTTATTGAAGACTCTGTAATTATTGCTAATTCGGTTGCGCTAGCTGGACATGTATATATAGAATCGCGCGCT
>NZ_JBXXZH010000533.1:0-1669 GCF_059640475.1 Calothrix sp. CBUCES-K 9914 | reverse complement strand
TCCAAAACGGTCAAGTCGTTGCAGAACTCATCGACGACCGCTACCGTACTACAACCGGTGGTTTGCTCAAGTTCGCAGGCGTGGAAGTCCAGAAAAAAGGTAAAGCCAAACTTGGTTACGAAGTCACCGTTGGCGGTAGCCTGTTATGGATACCCGAAGAAACTCACGAAGTCAACAAAGATATTTCGTTGTTGCTAGTAGAAGATGGTCAATTTGTCAATGCTGGTGACGAAATTGTTCGAGATATCTTTACATCCAACAGCGGTGTTATCGAAGTCACTCAGAAAAACGACATTTTGCGCGAAGTCGTAGTCAAACCCGGTGAACTATGGCAAGTTGATGACCCAGAAACCGCAATGGGACGCTCACAGAACTTTGTACAGCCCGGTGAAGAGTTCATGGGACGTACCTACACCGAACTACGCTACATCGAATATGTAGAATCACCTGAAGGTCCAGCGCTGCTATCGCGTCCAGTCATCGAATTTGCTGTTCCTGAACAACCAGATGTGCCTTCGACAACGTCTGTCAGCCAACAAACCGGACGTTCGATACAACTCCGCGCGGTACAACGCTTACCATACAAAGATTCAGAGCGCGTCAAATCGGTTGAAGGCGTAGAGCTTCTACATACACAACTAGTATTAGAAATAGATGACTCAGTAGGTGAACTTGATCACAACGCTTCACCCCTAGCAGCCGACATCGAATTAGTTCCTGATACTGATGACCCAGACGTTCAACGTTTACAGCTAGTAATTCTTGAATCATTAGTGGTTCGTAGAGACATCTCCGCAGACGCAACACAAGGAAGCACACAAACAAATCTGGAAGTAACCGAAGGACAAACAATTGCTCCAGAAAGCGTTGTCGCGCGCACCCAGATTTTGTGTAAAGAAGGTGGTGTCGTTCGAGGTGTACAAAAAGGTACTGAAGCCGTGCGTCGTTGTTTAGTATTACGCAACAGCGATGTGATGACTGTAAATACAACATCGGCGCCAAAAGTTAATATTGGTGACTTAATTGTTGAGGGTTCCGTAATTGCTAACGGTGTATCTGCTTCTATTTCCGGTCAAATAATTAGTATCGATAACAATGCCGCATCCACAGATTCAGGAGATTCTGCCGCAATTACTGTGGGTGGTTACAGCGTCAAAATACGTGTCGGGCGCCCATATCGCGTCAGTCCTGGTGCAGTACTGCAAATCGAAGACGGTGGTTTAGTACAACGTGGTGATAATTTAGTACTACTTGTATTTGAACGTGCGAAAACAGGGGACATCATCCAAGGTTTACCACGGATTGAAGAATTGCTCGAAGCACGTAAACCTAAAGAAGCTTGTATATTAGCCAAGCGCAGTGGTGAAGTCAAAGTAGTTTACGGCGACGGTGATGAAGCAATAGGGCTAAAAGTAATTGAGTCGAACGGCGTTGTTACAGATTACAACCTTGGTCCCGGACAAAACTTGATAATTTCCGATAGTCAACAAGTAATAGCTGGTCAAGCATTAACAGATGGTTTGGCTAACCCCCATGAAATCTTGGAGCTTTTCTTCAACCTTGGACATGAGGAGGGAATTTATGCTTGTGCGAGCGTTGCCTTACAAGAAGTGCAAAACTTCCTTGTTAACCAAGTGCAATCAGTATACCAATCACAAGGTATCGACAT
>NZ_JBXXZH010000532.1:0-1671 GCF_059640475.1 Calothrix sp. CBUCES-K 9914 | reverse complement strand
CAGCATCTGCGGCGATGTCAAAAGCACTAGGAGTTGGAGGGTTCTGAACTCCGGTTACAGTGTTGTTGTTTGTTAGGGTGTTGTTATCAGCAATTACTGATGTGTTGGAAGTATCAGACCCGAATACTGAAACCCCTAAGCTACCACTATTGGAAACCGTGTTAGAAGTGAGTCCAAAACGAAGTTTTGCAGCTTCTGATGCAGTTACTTCAACACCAGTACCTGTTGTGTTATTAATTGTGTTACCCGAAACAGTGACGCGCGTATCTGCATTACCAGAAGCAAGAACGTTAACGCCGTTGGTTCTGGAACCAGTAATAGTATTACCAGATACGCTAACTTGAGGTTTAGCGCTATCACTTACCTCTACAGCAACACCACGTCCACGAATGTTACTAATTGTGTTATTGGAAATTGTTGTAGTACCTTGTCCATTACCAAAAGCACGGAACACAACACCCTCTGTTGATGTGGTAGTACCGTTAATCGTATTACCTGTGGTTGTGGATGTTAGATTAGCATTTTCGCTAACCCGCAAGCTAATACCTGTTCTCGTTGTATTTATATTATTGTTCGCAATTGTTGCAGTACCAGTAGCTGTACCAGACAAACTAGCCAAAATACCGTTATTGTTGGTAATGGTGTTGTTAGCAATGCCGAGATTTACTGTACTTTGACTGTTGAGTACGCGAATTGCATTTTCACCACTGTTAACGCCACTATCTCTGACAGTGTTGTTGTTGATGGTGATATTTCCAGTTGCTTGAGATAGATCAATACCTTCTCTACGGGCGCCGCTAACTATGTTATTAGAAACAATAACGTTGCTGATACTGCTACCAACAATACCGCGCGCGTCTAGATTGGTTGGAGTTACCGAGTTAGTAGTAAATTGAGTCGAGGTAGTTGGAACTCTAACGTCAAAACCAGACAAAGTACTGTTGCTAATGAACTCCAAAGCGAGGGCTAATTGAGGAAACTGTTTCAGTAGGGGCATCTGGCGATGCAGCAGGCTCAGTCTGCGCGAGTACTGGCACGCTAATAGCTAGCAGCAGTAATCCACCCGCAGACAAAATTTGCATCAACTTTATCACGGATATTCCTCTAAATAGATAATTACACTTAAGCCAGTGTGTTGAAGAAAACAAGTCTCTTGACCGAACACTGGAAATTTATCAATCTATGATTAAAAAAGTACTAATTTTGTATTATGGCAAGATTAAATTCGACCGTTTTTTGTATCAAACGGCGATTTTGTCCAAAATTAGAGATGTCATATTTTTTATAAAAATAATCATTATTTTAGCATATCTGTCCCAGATGTGCAGTGACATATATTTTTTTACCACAGAGACATCTTTCTTGTTCTGTGGTCTGTTAGATTGGTGATAAAGAATACATTCATGCACAGGCAAGATGCCTGTGCTACGGGCTTTGAATTAATTTTTGAAAGGTTTTATCTTGGGCAATTTGCTCAAAATCTATGTCGTTTTCTGCTTCTTCTTTGTAACTGGGGTCAAGATTTATTGCTTGTTGTAAATTTTCTAAAGCTAAATCTATTTCTTTTTGCAGTGCGTAACAAACTGCTATATTGTAATAAGCATCGGCATAATTAGGTTGTATAGACAGTGCTTTGTCGAAACTATCAATAGCATCTTCATCAATCTCTAG
>NZ_JBXXZH010000531.1:0-1708 GCF_059640475.1 Calothrix sp. CBUCES-K 9914 | reverse complement strand
CGCAGTATTGGAGCAATTGTAACTGCAACAGGTGACGAAAAGCCATCTGAAGAGAAAGTTATTAAAGTACTCAAATCAGTTTTAGAAGATAAACCGGGCTGGAACGAAGTGGTGAAGAGTGGCGCCATCGTAGGACTTGCTGAGATCAAAACTTCAGACACTGCGTTGGATTTGATACTTAAACATACTAAGCTTGGTACACCTCAACCCTTACGTTTAGCGGCTATTAGGGTTTTGGGTAAAATATCTATAGGTCAAAATGCTACTAACTTAGAACGGATATTAGAGCGATTGACTGAACTTGCTAGGGAGAGCTTTTTCTTAACGCAGGTAGCGCTAGTTGTGGCTTTAGGAAAAATGGAAACTCCGAAAGCAATGACTATTTTAAATAATTTAGCTTCACAAACTCCTGACGGTCGAGTTCGACGGTTTGCTGACGAGGAGATAATTCAAGTTCGTCAGAAAATTGGCGCCGACAACGCACTGCGTTCTTTGCGCGAAGAATTTGACCAACTCAAACAGCAAAACCAAGAATTGAGAAGTCGATTAGAAAATTTGGAGGCAAAGTCAGGGAATCAGGAATAATATCCAAAAAAAGTAAAAAGTAAAAAGTAAATATTTCTTTTACCTTTTACCTTTTAACTTTTTACTTTTGAAGTTACTACTGTTGCCAAATATCCATAGTTTTGACATTATTATTCAAAATAGATTGTTCCGATTTGGGAACTGCAAAAACAATTGTGCCTACAATAACAGCAGCAAAAGTAGTTTGACAGACAAGTTTCATTTTGACGATGCCACGATGATATTTTTTCATTGGTTGTGGACGATTACTAATTTGTTTAACACGTCCTGTCACGACTGCTTGATGTAATTCCATCAACGCATCAACATCTTCTTGATAATGACTATAGTTAAGTAGATTTTGCAATTGCTGAACTTCTACACTGCTAATATAACCAGTTGCAATCGCTTGTTTGACTATTTTAAGGATTGAACGCATGTTTCACTCGCTTTGCGTGGGGGCAGTTAGGCACTATGACTTTTTTTTGACTTTGGTAACTGGGAGTGCAATTGTTGTGAATATAGCCTGCATCATCATTTTTATGCTTCCCCCGCATGGTTCACCCATATGGGTGATTCACAAAAGAGTATTTAGGTGTAATAAGTCGTAAAACATACCTCCTAGGTTCCTGATTTCTTAAAGAAGTCGGGAATCTGAGCTACTCTGTGTCTTTGTAGTAATAATTACCATCTAAATTAATAATATTGAATTACAGATTCGATTATCGAGTGAAAATTTCTACCAGTTGTCAAGTACCTAATGAGTTAACGTGTATGACAAGAATGCAAAAAAAATAAATAAAAATACCTATCAAAAGTCAGAAGTTAATTTAACTCACTTAACTTTTCATTAAACTATGGCAGTAGTGTATTCAGCTATGCCTTATACAATCATTAATTCACTCAAAACTATGTAAAACCTTGCTTTGAGAGAGTTTTACCCGTTTCAAGTTTAGTAGTTTGCATCAAAACTGTATAAAACGCTGCTACTTTATGGTAAGTATACATACTTGGCAACAGCGTAAATATAAAGTTAATGTAAAGCTCTGATGGTCACGTATTCAAAAAAGTATACAATGTAGCAGTTTTTTTGGGTAATGTAGGGTTTGAATCCACATGAGGGAAAGAAAATATACTTTGAATA
>NZ_JBXXZH010000530.1:0-1727 GCF_059640475.1 Calothrix sp. CBUCES-K 9914 | reverse complement strand
CCCCCCAACCCCCCTTAATAAGGGGGGCTTAAAACTGCTCTTATTCCCCCCTTATTAAGGGGGCTAGGGGGGATTAAAATCTGTAGCAACACCCCAAAACTATTGACACGAACCATTAGTTCTGGTTGTATAAATAATGTTTTGTGGGTCAGGCATCCCTGCCTGACCACTGCACAGGCAGGATGCCTACAATTTATCAAAATTAATTACATGAACCAATAGGGCAGGCGCCCATAACTGCTATTATCCATCTGATAACCAGTTGGTCAAGTCAGTAATCGATGTAAAATCAAGTAATTCTTCAGCTAGCGCTTCTAAATCTTCGAGAGCTAAAGAACGTACACGCTCCTTAGTCGTATCATCAATATTACCTAAACGACGATTAAGTTGTCGTGTTACTAGTAATAGTGTTTGTTCCTGCTTGCCTTCCTGCTTGCCTTCCTGCTTACCTTCCTGCCTACCAATTTCAATGCCACTGCGCTCAAAAGATGTTACATATTTCATACGTCGTCCAGCCTCAAGTTGTTTTACTTCAAGTTTAAACTCTGCTTCAATATCCGGTGGTAGAGTCAGCATCCAATCTACAAAAGCTAGTAAATTGATTACCTCCTGTTCCTCAAACCCTTTTTCGTACAATCTGAGGACTAAAGCCAGCTTCTGCACTTTACGTTCGCTACGGTCTTCACGGGTATTAAGAGCAGCCAAGTGTGCCATAACTACCGTTGCAAATGGGTTCCCATCGTTTTCTAGCTGAGATAATGTTTGTTGATAGTCTACTAATTTTATAATTGGAAACTCAAAATACAACGAACAGCCAAATAAACTGTAACCAAAGCTCGACGGGCGCCAATTTTCTTTTTCATCACCCAAAATAGCCAGCGAAGCAACTGTTTTTTTATATTTATCGTATATGCGATAATTATAAATATACATCCGCATTGCAAAATCTTCTTCTTCTTGCGATTGTACCTCGATATGTACTAATACCCACTCCTCTCGACCATTTTTGAGATGTACTTTCACTAACTTGTCGGCAAAACGGCGCCCAATTGCAGCATCTTTAGCAACTTCTTCAAGTTCCTTATCCAAAAACTGAATTTCCTTTGTCCAATCAATTTGGTCATGTGCGATAGGAAAGAAGAACTCCATAAATTCCTTAAAATATATCTGTAATATATCTTTCCACGGTGAATCATATTTAGTCGGTGGATTTTTAGTTTTGTTCTCATCTGAAGAGATGATTTCGCTACTTACTTCGCTACTATTTATATCGTTATTATTAGTCATGCTTTAAAACTGATTCAACTTGTTCGATGAATCCTAATATACTATCGAACAAAAATACTGTCATCAAAAACGTTACAAATTGTTTAAGAGTTAAAATTTTATGATGAATTTATAAACACTTTACGATTCAATAAAAATAATAATGATTATTCCCCTTTCCTCGTAGGGAAGGGGTTAGGGGTTAGGTTTGAGAACACTCATTACCCATGAAAATTTTTCCATTTGGTAGTTGATACATTCCTTGCGGCTCAACTATACTGTCACCTTTTTTCCAAGGGCGCCGTTCTTGCGTTTCTGGTAAATTACTAACATTTCCTGTTGAATAGGTGCTAAGTGGAGCATTACCAGGACGCGCGCTTAAACCACCAGAACCTTTAAAATAAAATGTACCGCTTTTTTTATCTCTAGCAATACAACTAGTGGCAATAATCGCATTAGTA
>NZ_JBXXZH010000529.1:0-1777 GCF_059640475.1 Calothrix sp. CBUCES-K 9914 | reverse complement strand
CCACCGCGTCGGGGAAGCACAAATAGCTGTCACCACAGGAGCTATTTGCTCATCGCTTACACCATATTTGCGGAAAATTTCGGCTACTTCCTCTGATTCATAATTTGGAATTTCCCTAATTTCTCGTAGCTCTCGCTTGCGTTCCGATTGATAATGTTCAAAGTCTGTCTTAGCAGCAAGATACCCACCCAAACCCATCGCGATGGCGCCTGCTGTAATTTCTGCCATACCTGCTGTGACAACCAAATTTGTAGATGACAAGGTTCCAGATAAACCTGCTGCTAATGCAAAGGGAACCGTTAAACCATCAGACATTCCAATAACAATATCGCGGATTGTCTCTGAGGCTGTAAAGTGTTTTTCAGTATGTGGGGTTTGAGGCATGATGATTTACCTGATTACGATAAAAATAGATAAAAGAGTAGTAAAAATATAAACATAATTGGCATATTAATATAAATTAAACCAGATTTTATTAAGATTTATCAACCTAGTTTACATTTGATTATTTAATATCCTTAATTATTAGAGTTTAGAAACGACAGTAATACTTTTCTCAAGAGACTGTAAGGCGCCTATTACCTTTTCCTGGCTTGGTTTAGAGCCTTTGAGGTCTGCTGTAACTTCATCTAGGCTTTTCTCAATAGAATCATAATTCTCAGGAGATTTGGCTTTTACACCGTCTTCAACTTGTTTCCAGAAGCCCTCAAATTTATCAAATTCAGTTTTGGCTTTAGCGAAGTCCCCAGATTGTACAGCAGTTTTAGCGTTAGATACGACACCCAACAAATTATCAAAACCAGTTTTAGAAGTTTTACTTCCTGCATCTACACCAGAAACAGGGGAAGCCGCTGGAGAGGTTTCGCTTACACTTTTGGGAGCATTGTCACATCCAGTCAAAGCTAAAAGGCTGATGATAGCCGCAGTAATTATATAGTTGAAACGAATCATAACTAATTCCTCAATAAGTGATTTTAATTCAGTGGTATCATCTAATATATAGACTATTGCGTGTTAAATGGATAACGTAGCTATGGTAAAAAGCCTAGTATGATTTCACTGTAATAAATTATAGAGTCATCATGGTAAAGAACTCGGAAAGAACTTATACTTTAGATAGATGTAACCTACGAATAGTTAATGAGTATTTTCTCTCTTAAAAGGCTTTTGATGACTAAATGCAATTCTTTCCTAGTTCTTTACCAGCTTCAAGGTAATTTATAACTCGGTATAATATTAAAAAATTTATCTTCTACGGGAATCTCCTTTATGAAACGTGCTTTTCGCAAATATCACCGTGTAATTGCCATAATTATTTCTTTACCTGTGGCTATAACTGTGTTGACTGGGATGATTGTAACTATGATTGGTGAGTGGGGTGTCAATATCGGAATAACTCGGCATTTGCTTTTAAATATTCACACCGGAGAAATATTTCACCTCCAAGCAATTTACCCAATTTTAAATGGACTGGGTTTGATTGGGTTATTGGTTACGGGGTTGAGTATGTCGGGTTTATTTGGTAGAGTCACTCGTTCAAAAGCAAAATAAGTTTTAAATATGTTACTGCTGAGAGCTTTCTGGCTCTTGCGTACTTAGCGTGCTAATTTAGGGAAAAATAAGCTTAAAACTCTTGCTGGGCTTATCTTACAGCTATTATTACCTTCAGAACGGTATTCTTGTCCAAAATTAAAACTAAAAGCGTCTGTAAGCCTTGTAAATCAAGCATATTTATAGATTTTAATTAAAATTTAGCACGCTATGTACGATAGAACCG
>NZ_JBXXZH010000528.1:0-1822 GCF_059640475.1 Calothrix sp. CBUCES-K 9914 | reverse complement strand
ACAGGACTTACGATATTGTCACAATTGAGAGTCGGTGCGTGACGCTACAGGTCTTATAGCTACGTTGAAGTTTTTTTGTTGCGTCACACACCCTACGATTTTTATGTGCCAGTTGCGTAAGTCCTATATAACTAAATACCACTTTTGTTATAGAGAATTTTGGCGTTGCTGAATCATGGGATGGTTTTGCCCGATTTTGAACGAATTATTAATAGTTTCAGGCACTAGTTCATCCCGCATTTATGCAACGCCAACATTGATTTTGGGTAAATTAAACGCTGAATTGAAAAAATACGATTTAGTCGGCTACCAGCTTATGGAAAAAACTTGGGGCAAGCCCTAATAAGAGGCGTCAATTCATTCCTTAAGAAAAAACTGCATAAGTTAGTTCTAGTCAGAAATACTGATAAATATAATTTAATAACAAACTTTGATAATCATTTTTATAACCTTTAGGGGGTACACTGACGATGAGCAAGAAACCTGGTTTGGTTCAAAAGCTTTTATTATGCAGCTTTTTTACGCTTGCTAGTACCCATGTTCATGCACAGATTACACCTGACAATACCTTAAGGGAAGAAGCTTCTAGATTTACTCCGAATGTACTAATCAAAGATGCCAATGCTGATTTGATTAATGGTGGCGCCCTGCGTAGTAATAATCTTTTTCATAGTTTTAGTGAATTTAATATTAAAGATGGGCAAAGAGTATATTTTGCAAATCCGTCTGGAGTAGTAAATATATTGACGCGCGTGACAGGTAGCAATGCGTCGAATATTTTAGGAACATTGGGTGTAGATGGCGCCGCAAATCTGTTTTTAATAAATCCAAACGGTATTTTGTTTGGTCAGAATGCTTCTTTAGATGTGCGAGGCTCGTTTGTAGGGACAACTGCGAATGGTGTGCAGTTTGGAAACCAGGGTAATTTTAGCGCGACTAATCCGCAGGCGCCTGCTTTATTGACTATTAATCCTTCAGCGCTGTTGTTTAATCAAATTAACCCAAATGCAGCGATTCAAAATAATTCAGTAGCATTGCTTCCAGAAAAAGACCCAGCAGGGTTTAATGTATTTGGACTACGAGTTCCAGATGGTAAAAGTTTGCTGCTGGTGGGTGGCGATGTCATCATGGATGGTGGTCAATTAAACGCTTATGGTGGGAGAGTAGAATTAGGAGGATTAGTAGAAACAGGAAATATTGGACTGGATATCGATAGCAATACTCTCACTTTAAATTTCCCCAAGGGTGTACAGAGAGGAGATGTATCTTTTACGAATCAGGCTGTAATATTTGTTATTGGTAGCGATGGCGGCAGCGTTGCGATGAATGCGCGTAGTATAAATATTTTTGGAGGAAGTGCAGTTTTTGCAGGTATACGAGAAGGTTTGGGTACATCTGGCAGCCAAGCTGGAAACGTTACCCTGAATGCGACAGATAAAATTACTCTTGCACAAGGAAGCTTTATCGGTAATTTTATACAGCCACAAGCAAAAGGTAATGCTGGCGACATTATAATTAATGCTGGTTCTTTCTCACAACAGGATGGTTCTAGATTAGAAACATTTACCTCTGGACAAGGAAATGCGGGAAATGTGACAATAAATGCTTCTAAATCTGTTTCTCTTTCTGGATTTGAAACTGCCATATTAAGCAATGTAGAAGATGGTGGTATTGGTAAAGGCGGCAATATCAATATTAATGCAGCTTCTTTTTCTTTACTAAATGGCGCCCAATTACAGACTTTAGTTCGTGGAGCTTCTAAGAGGATGTTTGAAAAGTCGGCTGAGGTATAAATTGTCATTCTGAGTGGAGTCTTACGGAA
>NZ_JBXXZH010000527.1:0-1849 GCF_059640475.1 Calothrix sp. CBUCES-K 9914 | reverse complement strand
CTCTCCTACAAGGATACCGCTGGCGATTCGGGGGTGGCGCCCATTATTTCGTAAAAACCGACGTGTAGAGACGTGAAATTTACCTGTAGTACACTCCGTGAACACGTCTCTACATTCCCGGAAACAACGCATTCATTGTCGCAGACAAATCGTGATGCCGAGGGGTCAGACCTACTATGAGCCAGCAGCTACCGTGTCATTTATTCTTTGCCAAATATCGATTGCTTTAAACACAGTTGGCTACGATATTGATTTCTTGGCAAGATAGTGTTCATCAAGAGCACGCCTTAGCATCATTTTAATAACTGCTTGGGAACTAATATTGAGTTCCGAAGCCAATTGATCGAGTTCGTTAAGCATTGGGCGAGGCATTTCCAAGTTTGTTGTCACTAAATCCTGTCGTCTGCGTGAAGTAAGAAGGCGAGGTGTGCCGACTCTCGTGGTCGTAGAGTCAAAATAGCGATCAACGACTTCTTCCCCTGCCTCAACTTTCTGTTCGAGTTCTTCAGTAGAGATATTGCTCATAGATTTCTCTCTCTCTTCTCGTACTTTTCCAGTAAGTAATTAACCAGATGTATTCCCCTTCATCATCATAGCGAACTTCATATACGGCAGCTTGCAACCTAACATGATACATCAGATGAACCTTAATCCTCGTCCCATTGTTCTTTTAAGGCACCATGTTTACGAGTCCGGCGCCTTAACTATGGCGTACCATTCTCTACAACAGTTCTACTTGCATATTTACTGCACCTTAACCGTGAAGGTAAAATAATTACATCTGGAACACCCAGGAGAGAATTATGGCATCAGGAATAATGGTTGCAGGCAAATGGATAACCGATGGTAATGAGCGCGCTCGAAATGGTGAGTTCCATGAGATACCAACAAAATTTCGCCATTACATAACCGCAGATGGTTCTAGTGGGTTTAAAGCAGAAGCAGGACGCTATCACCTCTACATTGCTTTAGCTTGCCCTTGGGCACATCGCACTTTAATTATGCATGAAATTAAAGGACTGCATGATGCTATCTCAGTTTCTATTGTCGATCCGATTATGAGCGATAAAGGCTGGATGTTTTCTCAAGCACCGGGAACCATTCCTGACTCAGTAAATAACGCTCAATATTTGCAAGAAATCTATCTCAAAGCTAATTCCAAGTATACGGGACGAGTCACTGTTCCGGTATTGTGGGATAAACAAACTCAAACCATCGTCAACAATGAATCTCGCGAAATCATGCGGATGTTTGATGTCGAGTTTGCTTCCTTAGCAACGCAGAAAATAGACTTATACCCACAGGACTTGCAACAGCAGGTTGATGAAACTATAGATGCAATTTATACACCAATTAATGCTGGGGTATATCGCGCGGGATTTGCGACTTCGCAAGTAGCTTACGAAGAAGCAGTGACAGAACTTTTCGAGAGTTTAGATAAATGGGAAATTATTCTTAGCAAGCAGCGTTATTTATGTGGTAATTCCCTCACAGAAGCCGATATTTGTATGTTTGCAACTTTGTATCGTTTTGACACAGTATACTACGGTCACTTTAAATGCAATTTGCGACGAATTATCGATTATCCCAACCTCTGGAAGTATTTAAAAGACCTATATCAACTTCCTGAGTTTAAAGCCACCTGTAATCTCGACCATATCAAACGTGGCTATTACATGAGTATGACTGATATTAACCCCAATCGAATTGTACCTAAAGGACCTATTGTTGATTTTAATATTCAAAAATAAGATTAGTCTCCTGGCAAATAGAAAGATAAATGAGTTTTATAGACATTATGTTGGGTTGCGCTATCGCTCCACCCAACCTACGGACTACGAACATGTAG
>NZ_JBXXZH010000526.1:0-1857 GCF_059640475.1 Calothrix sp. CBUCES-K 9914 | reverse complement strand
TATAAGAGCTATAGTAGGTTTTTCGCTGTATAGACAAAAAATTGATATAAAACTGTAATTGGTTATAATCAAGGAAAATGAATAATTTAATAAAGATGGTGGTTTGTAGCTCTGGTATTTTAGCGATTTGCACAGCTTGTCAAAGTATCAGCAAAACTCCAAAAGACACAATTCGGGAATCCCTACAAGCAGAAACAGTTGTCAATCAATCAAAGAAAACCTGTTTTGGTGAGAACGAAAAATTTAGTCTTGAGTTTCTCAAAACAAATAATTCTGGCACCGTAGAGCAGCAAGGAATTAATCACGTAATTATATTTAATCCAAAATCTGACCAGCTTGATTTTAAAGTTAATGTCGGATTAGCACATAAACTATATGAAAAGGATAGTCAGGGTAAAATCAAGCGAGATTACATACCAAAAACATTCCGTGAAATCATCAGTGAGAATAACGCCAAACTCAACGGCGAACTACCCATAGCAGCGATTAATGCTGATTATATAGATACAAACAATAAACCTCAAGGCTTAAATATTTCACGAGGAGTGGCATATTCAGGGGACTTTTACTCTAAACGTTCATCCTTTGGAATATCCTCCGGAAATCCAAAAAGGCGCCGAAGCTCAATTGCAACAGGTAGAAGACGAGAAGATATATTAAATTACAATCTCGTTGGAGGCAATGGTCGATTTTATAGAAACGGAAACTTTAAAGATATTTGCCAAGATTTAGGAGAGTTTGCGTGTAAACAAGCTACTAACCGTTCAATGGTAGCTGTCACGAGTCGTGGCTACGTAATTTTATTAGTAAACGATGCAAAAGCCAATAATATAAGTGTATCTGAGAACAATCAAGAGTTATTACCAGATAAGTTTGACGATGTTCTAACGGGAATAGCCAAAAATAACTGTCTAGGTTCAGTTCAAGAAGCAATGCTATTCGACGGGGGAATGTCACCTGGATTATATTACGACAATAAAATTTATGTCGAAAATCCTGGACCGATAGGTTCAGTATTCTTGATTTACAAAAAATAATGTTTTAATTAATAGGTTCGGCGCCACTGTTCAAGTTTTTCTATAGAAATAGATTTTGTTACGACACCAGCGTTATTACCTCGCCATTCTACTTCAGAGTCAGTTGTAAAGACACCGCAGCTTAGGTATTCTAGTTGAATATCCCAATATTCGCTAAATCGACTTTTTAAAGTAATAACTTGGTCAAAAACTTTATTCCTGTGTTTATTGCGTCGTTTGCGCTCAGTGGCGCCAGTTGCCTCAGTATCAATAAATTTAGTCTCAATGAGAAATAAATTACCTGTCACAGTCAGGTAAACAAAATCACATTTACCTAAATCAGTATAGTCAGCGATTGGAGATTTTTCAAAAAGCAGCAACTCTAAACAGCAAGGGAATAAACTCTCAATATTTAAAAACAAGTACGCTTGCAGCAAAAGTTCTTTATCATAAGGAAACCCTACAACACCTTCAAAAAACCGCTTAATATTCTCCTGCGATTGGGGCTGAATTTTTTTGCAGTAAGCCACAAATTTATTCAGTTCATCTGCGCTCATGCAATCTTTGTTCATTCTCCTTATGCCGTATACAAATACTCTATGGCATAAAACGATACCACGTATACGTGAAACTTATCATCCGCATAAGTAACTAATTACATAAATTAAATACAAAATATATACGTTATTTCACGGATGACAAGAGTAGGGTGCGTGACGCTATAACAATTGTGAAACAAAACTAATGATCTAGTAGCGTCACGCACCTTATGAGCGAATGTTGCTTACTTAACGTATTAATGGTGCGTGAAAGCACTGTATTTGGCGTTACATTGCTTGAT
>NZ_JBXXZH010000525.1:0-1892 GCF_059640475.1 Calothrix sp. CBUCES-K 9914 | reverse complement strand
AGCACTCAGCACTCAGCACTCAGCACTCAGCACTCAGCACTCAGCACTCAGCACTCAGCACTCTTATTGCGTCAAGTTACAGACCGTGTGGAAATTGGGCGCCAAGTTTTAGGATACTTACGTGTGAGTCATCCTTGGTTTGAAGTGTCAAAACCCAGTCGGCAATTAATGTTTGATTTAGCTTTGGGAACTAGTTTAATGGTGCTTTCGGTTGCTTACTCAGGTTGGTTTCTCTCTGGAAAAGCTATGGAACCTGTAAACGAATCTTACCAACGCCTCAAACAGTTTACCGCAGATGCTTCCCATGAGTTACGAAGTCCCATTGCCCTAATTCAAACTAATGTCCAAGTTGCGCTATCTGATTTAGAATCATTACAAGCAAATGAGACTGGCGCCACCAAGTCGCATTATAAACAACAATTAAAGATTATCGAAAAACTTACGCAGCGTCTGGGTAAGCTTGTTAATGATTTACTATTCCTCGCGCGTCAAGATAGTGGTATCAGCAAAGATGTATTTTCATCATGTCCACTTGATGCTTTACTAATGGAAGTTGTCGAAGAACAACAGTTACTTGCAAAAGAGAAAAAAATTGCGCTTTCATTGACATTAATTGACCCCCCTCAGACAGAAACTAACCCAGAACTACTTGAAAGCTGGTTTTCCCTAAATGGTGATTGGAGTCAACTAGGCCGATTATTTACCAACTTAATAGGCAATGCTTTGCGCTATACTCCGAATGGTAAGACAGTACATATAGAATTAATGCGTATCGAATCGATTCACCGAGTCTCAGGATTACGTTATCTGACTCCATTGCTCAAAGTCAAAGTTAGCGACACTGGCATCGGTATTCCTACGGAAGCTTTACCAAAATTATTTGACCGCTTTTATCGAGCAGACCCCGCACGCGCGCATAACCAAAATGAAATTACCGAAAAAGCGACAGGTTCAGGTTTAGGTTTAGCTATTGCTCAAGCTATAGTTGAACTCCATCAAGGTCAAATTCAAGTAGAAAGCATACTAGGTCAAGGTACAACATTTATCGTTACCTTACCCATAGTGCAGAGTCATGAATAAGCAACGTAGGGTGCGTAACGCTACAAACAATCTTGAATCAATAACGAATAATCTCGTAGCGTTACGCACCATCAACAGGTGCCATTTAAGAGGCAAAAAATGAGAAGATATTCGTTGTTTGTAAAAAAACATCCAAAGTGTAATGAAAGTTAAGGAAATAATCAAGCTTATAGAAGATGATGGTTGGTACTTAGTTAGAACTAAGGGGAGTCATCGCCAATATAAACATCCGGGAAAATCAGGTTTAGTTACGGTTCCCGGTAAACTTTCCGATGACTTAGCCCCTGGAACATCAAATAGTATTTTGAAACAAGCCCAACTCCAATGATCAAATTTCACATTAGATAATATAGAATAAGACCAACGAGAGGAAGAATAATGCGTTACGCAATCGTAATTGAAAAAGCACAAAATAATTACTCGGCTTATGTACCAGACTTACCTGGATGCGTGGCAACTGGAAAAACTGTAAAGGAAATAGAAAAAGAAATTCAAGAAGCTATTGCTTTCCATTTAGAAGGATTACGTGAAGAAGGTTTACCAATTCCGGAAGCTACTAGTTTATGTGAGTATGTTGAGGTCGCATAAATTTTAGAGTTTTAATCTTGCGTTGAGATTTTTCTGGTAGTTTGATAAGTATTATTAATCTCATGACATTTCTTCCCTAAATTATTCTAAGAGTTGATTTATGAAGTAAACGTCAAGTTTCTCAACAGACACGCAAAAAGGAAGCATCACGAACGAAGGCAGTAGGGTGGAATGTTGCTTACTTAACGTATTAATGGTGCGTGAAAGCACTGTATTTGGCGTTA
>NZ_JBXXZH010000524.1:0-1918 GCF_059640475.1 Calothrix sp. CBUCES-K 9914 | reverse complement strand
CTCACCAACTGAAATAGTAAGGGTGCCAATTAATAGAAGCCCTGTGTTATTGATGGATGATATAACACTTTCCAAATGGAAGAAACAAATTGCCATCCATCAACAACAGGTAAGAACAAAGGAACCAATAGAAGAAGTTAGTTTATTCAACTTGCCAAAGTCGCACGTTGATCCGGATATTATTGACCCCTTTACCCTACAATTATCAGCTTTATCTTTTTATCGGCTACCTGTAGATAGTCCAGGACAATCTTGTTTATACTTCGTAATTGACTCAACAGCTAATTTACTTTTATACATTGGTGAAACTTGTAAATCTAATAAACGTTGGAAAGGAGTACACGACTGCAAGCGGTACATCGAAAACTACATTGACTTGCATCATAAGTATAAATTAGAGACAGCAGTAAACATCGGCTTTTGGTGGGATGCGCCAATACCAACAAGACCACGACAGCGATTAGAATTAGAGTTAATTAAAAAATGGAAATCTCCATTCAACAAAGAAAACTGGAAATATTGGGGACAACCCTTTGGTAAAGAATAGGGCGCCAATTCTAAACTTTATCTGTTTATTCTCTTACTCTTCTCTCTGTGTTCTCTGCGTCTCTGTGGTTCGTTTTTTTCACATGAAACTGCGGGTTATATGTGTTTATTAAAACGTAAAAATTCCGTATTTATACTTTGGTGCAAGATGTGAGTTACCCCTCGTCTTTAAATTTAGACAATACAGGCGCCAAAGGTAAAATAACCGTATGCATTCCTTTCTACAACTGCGGTCGCTACATTTAGGAGTTGTAATTCCAGAATTGCACTACTTTTATCGCATTCGCTCTGATTGTCGCTTACAAAAAAGCAATCGCGAACAACTGCTCTACCTATACGAGTTAATTGCTGCTTCCCACCCTCAACTGTACCAAGATTACGGCGCCGAGATTTATCATTTGTTAAATCAAAACGGTGCATCTTGGTTATGGGACAATACGCGCGCAAAACGTAGTTGAACTGAATATCAATATGACAGGTATGGAAATACTCTCTCTTGTAAGAAATAAATTTAAAAAAGTTTACAGTGATGGGGGTACATCTTTAATATTTAATAGATTGCGACTGTTGGCAAAGTCACTTTCAAATAGCTTATTTTAAGTAAGAACATACTTCTGATAAAGCCCAGCATAAAATTACACAGCACATAATAGTCCAGTAAATTCGCTCAATTGTTTGTTGAGAGGATTTATCTAATCTTGACTAATTCTGCGTTTTGTGCTATCTCTTCTCTGCTTAAAAGTACCCAATTAGCAAGTGTATTTAAAATTTCTGCTTTTTCGGTCGGTGATGCCGATAGCACCAACGAGCGTATATCTATCTTGCCTGTATCAACTTCTCCTAATTGGCATAACAGATAATTCTTTGCTTCCGAGGGTAATCCAGCTAATAGTCGCTCTAGACTATCTGAATAAATTCGCTGTTGTCCCCGCCGAAAGCCACTAATCATCTGCTGAGAAACACCTGTTTGCTCAGACAGCCATTTAGCAGAAATCCCATACTTTTCGAGGGTTTTATCCAAAGCCTGTGAAAAATTCATAAGTTTGGTTACGCCATGACTGAATTTAGTCTATAATATTCAGTAGTGGCTTAATTTAAAATAGCGAATTAGCTTACAACTCAATACTATCAAATTAATTGCGGAGGTAACACTTGTAAATATAAGCGCGTTTTAACGCGCTCATGGTAAAAATTAATACTGTAATCCGATACACCATCTATTGAGTTATGGAGCTAATCATGGAAAAGTAGCGCGCGTGGTGAAACCGGAACAGTAACACATTAGCAAAGGAAGAACTGCGGGATAATCAATAATGGCTGCTAAAAATGATTAGTGTAATTAATCGGTATGAAACATACCACAATTCTGGGG
>NZ_JBXXZH010000523.1:0-1926 GCF_059640475.1 Calothrix sp. CBUCES-K 9914 | reverse complement strand
TGAACCTATTCCCAAGCCTTCTACCCTTCAAGCTGCTTAACGGTTTTGTATATCGATTATGATAATATCAAGGCTAGCGTAAAATTATCGACAAACTTTATGACGCGCGACCAAGGTAAGCTTAATATGGCAGGACACAAGAAATTTTCTAACCTAACTCAAAATTTATCTGCTGAAAGAATTGCAAAAATAGCAGAGAAAGAAGCACAATTAAAAGAAGAGATGGCAATACACGAATTGAGTCAAGCATTAAAAATACCTCAAGCTGAACTTGCTTGGTCAGAAGTGATTATGCAACATCAAGGTATAAGTGATAGTATCATTTTTGAGTCCTATCGAGACGAACTATTACCAAACAATGAAATAGAGTTTTAATCATAGGTTAGTGATTCTGCTTTGGCTAAAGTTCATAAGTTATGTGTTACCTACTTATCTACTCGTTTTTAAAAGAAACTTTTTGTAAAAATAATACTTCTACCTCATTACGAGTCATTCGTCCAGATGCTACATCTAAAAATAGAGTTACAATTTCTTCGTTACTCAAGTTTAGCTGTGCCCCATTTGTTTCTAAAAAAGTTTCTGTAATAGCGGCTGCAACTCTTTTGTTGCCATCAACGAATGCATGAGCTTGAGTTATATGATAAGCATATGTAGCTGCACAAATAATTAAGCTTGCTTCCTCGTAAAATAGTCGATTTTGGGGAGCTGCAAGTGCTGATTCCAAAGCACCTTCATCTTGTAATCCTTGACTACCTCCTGTAACAGCTATTAATTGAGCATGAACTGTTATCACGTCAAATTTATCTGGAAAATTCATTTTTAAGATAATTCCCCTTTTGCCAGTTCCTCATATGCTGACTTTCGTTTTTCAAGAATGGACTGAAATGTTTGAAGAAATTGTTCAGAGCGTTTGGTTTCTGTTTCTGGTCTTATAACCAATGTGTTCCCAACTATTTCTAACTTTACTTCGCTACCAGAGTTTAAACCCAAGGCTTTAACTATTTCATCTGGTAGAGAAATAAATGTAGAGTCATCCGAAGTCACAATTTTTTTTAGCATATTTTTTGTTTTATCTGAATCTGTGTAAAATTTCGTCTTACTTATATTTTACCTCTGAATCACATTTTTTTTAAATTTATTCCTTTTTTGAGGCGCCTTGTATATTATGCTGTTTACTTCTTGACTGGTGCCAACTTGTAAAAGGGAATCACGCTCTCTATTACTTTTGTTACGTAGTAAAATTTATACGTTAGTTTTAGTATTTGTGTTCGAGTTGCGCTTGAAAGTGTGAATTATTTATAAAATTTGTATGTTGTAGAGACGCGATTTATCGCGTCTCTACGTGAATATCATTTTTGTATAAATTACATAATATTGCTATAATAACTCTACATATTCAATCTAAAATTAAACTAAAATGGTGACGCTTCAATTACGACAATTAAGTGTACCGCCTGGACACCGGGTAATATTACACGATGTCAATTGGCAGGAATTTGAAGCGATTTTAGAAGAACTTGGCGACCATCGAGCCGCGCGTTTGGGCAGGCGCCTGCTCCCAATGAACACTGATGCTACGATGAATAATCTTCTTGTCTCTGTAACCCCATCGCTGCGACGCAAGCTCAAATCAGCATTTGGGGAGCGGGTAAAAAAAACGCATAGACCGGACATTTTCTCGCTTGTACCAGACAGAACCATTAGCTTGTTTAATGCTTTGCCAAGGTGCCGTATACAGACGTGCTGTTGAGCGTTCTGCTTGGTTATTAATGATTGGAGAGTACCCCCTTGAAGCTCAAGCATTAGCGTTTCAGTCGTTACAGCGTCGGTTTCTTTTAGAAGAGGAATATACTCAGCATAAAGTTTTTTATCGTTTGCACAGCCTCATTCGTCGAGTCGCGCTAGACCATTTACCAAAGCTGGAAG
>NZ_JBXXZH010000522.1:0-1933 GCF_059640475.1 Calothrix sp. CBUCES-K 9914 | reverse complement strand
TCAAACAGAATACTACAAAGATGCAATTTATTACATAACAGAACTACAAAAATAATACCGTAGGATAGGCGTCTCGCCTGTCCTACAATCATATTTACGTGAGTTAGGTACAGGTTGTATTAGTAAATACCTTGTGGAGCGGGCATCCTTGCCCGCCCTGATGTACTTCATTAGAACAGGAACTGTGTAATCGGCGCCTCAATAGTCATGAACCTATAATACCTATAATGAGAGCGCGAACTTGAAACTCATTCATTTCTAATTAGTCTTCTTTACTTTTTTTATTTTCATGCTTTGAACTGGCACTAATTTTCGATGAAGTAATTTAATCCCTATTACTGCACATTCATCAACTTGTTCAAATAAATTAGCTTCTTGAAGTCGAGCAGTAGTCTTTCCAGTTATAGAAACTTTAATCAAATTGGCGCCGAAATCAATTAGTACTATTTTATTATCTGATTTACGCTTTCTGATATTTGACAATACACTGAGGATTCCCGTGTCTTTGAGTATCACAAGCTAGAAAAGTTACACCGAAGCCACCTGGCATCAGTGACTTAATTATCTCGTAACGTCCTCCTAGCTTTTGATTTTGCATCCACATACCCTACTATTATAAAACTGTATTAAACAATACAATAATCATTAAATTATTTTGACTGATCTAAATCAATACTGCTCGGATAAGAAATTGATCCCCCCTAACCCCCCTTAATAAGGGGGGAAAAAGAGGTGCTTTTAGCCCCCCTTAACAAGGCTTTCAAGGGTAGGTTTTTTTGAATCGAGCAAATAGTTGAGAAAATTCTCAATTACTAAACGAGGTTTCGTTGTTTCAGCGTTTGGGCGCCCGCTGAAATAGGGAAAAAACGACCAAATCCAAAATACCTACCTTTGTAAGCCTTAACAAGGGGGGTTGGGGGGATTTTACTCTTAACCGAGTAGTATTGTGATCTAAATGAACTTTATACTTTTTTTCTTCAGTATCTTCAACATTTTCAATTTATTCAATATTTTCAACACCCTCAATATGTTCAATTTATTCAATATTGAAGAAAATTTATAGATTTATTGATATATCTAAGCATATTCGCAAAATCGTGCAAATATTTAGATGTAGCTTTTCGTATACTGAAAACGCCAGTATAGAGAAACTTGTGGTCGGTTAAGCACATCTTATTCAGGAATTGCTCAATGCTATGTTAACTAAGATTGCAAAAGTCTCTACGATTGTCTTACTGAGCATATCTACTGTCTCTGTAACTCTCAATCAACCTAGCCGCGCCAATAGCCCTACGTTTTTTTGTGAAAAGAACAATGGTGTACCTAAAACATATGTACGTTACCAGGATGAGGGTAAGAAGCCAATAATTAGTTGGCTTACAAGCTTGTCTCCAAAACTGACGGCGTTTGAGCGTTGTCAGCAGGTTTCACGACGATTTCAGCGTAACTATGACAACGGTAATCTCAAAACCATTACCAATGGAACAGTTAATGGATACCCAGTAGTTTGTGCTGTTGCGAATACCTATGACACTTGTACAGCAAATAATATGCTATTTACGCTATCGCGCGGTCAGGATTCAAGAGCCGTTGTAGAACAGCTTTTAGAACCCAAAGCTCTGGCATCAGCAACGATACTCAACCAGAGTGGTGATAACTCTCATGTATATGTCGATTTTGATGTATATAGACGTAACTTGCAGCCTGAACGCTAGCAATTGTTTACTTACTACTTGTAATTGACTAAAAGCGTGATTGCAGCAAATAAATTCACGTATGTAGAGAATGCTTTTAAAGAAAATCTAAACCCGTAGGATAGGCATCTTGCCTGTCCTACCCTACGCTCGGACTTATCTACTTTGATTCAATCCTTCATATTGGCTAGTAAATATTTAGGAGTAATGTGAGCAAATGAAATACCATTACACACTTT
>NZ_JBXXZH010000521.1:0-1941 GCF_059640475.1 Calothrix sp. CBUCES-K 9914 | reverse complement strand
TTGAAAGATTTGCTTCTCTAGCAGACCAGCATGTTATGGCTGTTCGCGTTTCGGTTACGTCGGTTGATTTTACGGGTGATATTTCGGTAGAGACTTATTTTGATGATGCTGATAACCAGGGAGTTCAGCATTGGGAACTATTAAGTAAAGGCAATAAAAATAATTATATTTGGTTACATAGTCGAACTAGGCATTCTAATATTCAACTCGGTATAGCTACAAAGTTGGTATTAGAAGGTAATGATTTAAATCAGACATTTGCTTGCGTACCAGGACAAACTATATCTTTAGAAAAAATAGTAACTATATTCACGTCGCGCGAGGTAGAAAATCCGTTAGTTGCAGCTTGTGATAGGTTAGAAGAGGCACCTAACTATAGTACATTGCTTGCAGGGCATATTGCAGCATGGGAACAAGTTTGGCAAAACAGCGATATTGTAATTGAGGGAGACAACTCTTCACAGGTAAGCGTTCGTTTTAGTTTATTTCAACTTCTTGCTGCGGCGCCATATCGAGATAATACAGTCAGTATCCCTCCGAAAACGCTTTCGGGGTTTGCTTATCGCGGACACATATTTTGGGATACCGAAATTTTTGCAATGCCGTTCTTTAGTTTCACTCAGCCACAAATCGCGCGTAACTTGCTCGAATATCGGTATCATACCCTTGCAGGCGCCCGTCGTAAAGCTGCTGAAGCTGGTTATAAGGGAGCAATGTACGCATGGGAAAGTGCGGATACCGGAGATGAAACAACTCCACGTTGGGTTCCATCAGCTACAGGTAATGAGCAAATCAGAATTTGGTGCGGTGATATTGAGGTACATATAAATACCGATGTTGCTTATGCCATATGGCAGTATTGGAAAGCCACGGGTGATGATGATTGGATGGTTGCTTACGGTGCGTCTATAATTTTGGAAACTGCTTTGTTTTGGGAAAGTCGCGTAGAGTGGAATGAAGCACGTTGTGGTTACGATATTTTAGATGTAATTGGTCCCGATGAAAATCACGACCGGGTAAATAATAACGCCTTTACTAATGTTATGGTACGGTGGCATCTGCGCGCGGCGTTACATTTGTGGGAGTGGTTACAGCAAAAATCACCAGAAACAGCATTACACATCGGGCAAAAATTGAAATTGAATGATGTTCGACTTGACCGTTGGACGGAAATACAATATCGTTTGTTTATAAATCAGGATGATGAAACTGGTTTAATAGAACAGTGTGAAGGCTTTTTTGATTTGGAAGACGTAAATTTAGAAGACTATGAACCGCGTACCAAGTCAATGCAAGCACTGCTGGGTATCGAAGCAACCAACTCCAAGCAGATTCTCAAACAACCTGATGTTTTGATGCTACTGTATTTACTGCGTAATCTTGGGCGCCATGAATCACCAAATTTACGCTACGACACTAAAACTCTACAAGCAAACTGGAATTATTACAGTCCTCGTACCGACCATGCTTATGGTTCTTCCTTGGGTCCAGCAATTCACGCCATAATAGCTTGTGATATGGAGAAACCAGAAGAAGCATACACTCACTTTTTACGCGCGGCACTAGTAGACTTAGAAGACACCCGAAAAAATGCAGCAGAAGGAATTCACGCAGCAAGTGCAGGAGGTGTATGGCAAGCAGTAATATTTGGATTTGCTGGTATTCGCATTGCACCATTTGGTCCTATTGCCTGTCCCAACCTTCCACCAACATGGAAACGGTTGAAATTTAAACTGCAATGGCAAAATCATTCGTATGAATTTGATTTAAGTTCCGAAGCTATACATCAACACCACGAAAAACAAGATTCTGCCTCTTTATTAAATCTAGCAGCATAACAATTATCTTGTAGAACAGGCATCCTGCCTGTTCTAGTAAGGTGGGCACTGCTAGCCCTGTCAAGGTGACTTTTTGGCATCGGCTAAAAGCCTTGCAGTGGCG
>NZ_JBXXZH010000520.1:0-1995 GCF_059640475.1 Calothrix sp. CBUCES-K 9914 | reverse complement strand
AATAGCCACTAAGGGTTTTTTTATGCAATTTTTCCGGAACTCATAAGTAATTTTTTGAACAAGTATATGGTAGATGCACCCTGATAACCCACTCCCCTAGTCGATATTAGTCAACTAAGGGGATTTTTTTTACTTTTCTAAAAGAGTTTTTGAAGATATCTGGAATATATCTGGAATATATCTGGAAAATTCTCCGGAGAACGCAAATAAAAATAAGAACAAGTAATTGGTAGATGCACCCTAATAATTCACTCCCCTAGATGGTAACAAACCAACTAGGGGAATTTTTTGTCGTTTGAAAGATTTATTGATAATGTCGATAAAAATATCCGGATAACACTGGTTACGATGAGAACAAGTAAATGGTAGATGCACCCTGATAACTCACTCCCCTAGTAGACTGCCATCCGCTAGGGGTTTTTTTATGGTCAAATTTTTTACATTAGTTGCAACTCAGTTTTTAAGAGTTTCTTTTCAATTTATCCTGAAGATAACCAGTTAATAATGAACAGTTAAATGGTAGATGCACCCTGATAACTTACTTCCCTAGTAGACTGCCATCCACTAGGGTTTTTTTTTGGCTATATGCAATAACCTGAAGCCGACCTTGAACCTTTCTTTTCAATTCGTCCTGAAGATGACCAACTGATGATGAACAATTAAGTGGTAGATGCACCCTGATAAATCACTTCCCTAGTAGATTCCTATCGACTAGGGTTTTTTATTATAAACTCTACAAACCAGAATGTGCAACTAAATTTGAAACTAATTAGATATTGTCGGTGCGTGACGCTACAAGTCTTATAGCTTCGTTGAAGTATTTTTGTAGCGTCACGCACCCTACTCGAAATTTATCCTGAAGATGACCAACTGATAACGAATTAGTGGTAGGTAGATGCACCCTATTAAATAATTGCCCCCTCATGGACTGCCATACACTGGAAGTTTTTGGGGGTTTTTTGTTTCTTTTTGCAGGTCTATACAGCATCGCTGCCTGCTTTCAATAACCCTAATAACTCACTCCCGCGCGTTAAACTACATCAACTAACGCTTTTGTTTGAGCTATGAAACACTGAATAAATACAACCTAAAAATCACTTCTATCTAGTAATGCACCTAAAATCTTCCGGAAGCAGTCTGTAATATTCGTATTAGCTAAGTAGGGACTAATAGTGACTGCGTTAACTTTTCTAATTGGACGGTAGATTGTTATATGATAGCACTGTTATAAGTTATTGTGCGAGTACGCAGCATTAATAATAAAATCAATTTAGTTATAAAATTACAAAAAAATCGTACCAAATTTGTAGTTCAATAATACTAGCAATATGCCTTTAGCAGTAATCAAGTTTTCGAGTGAAGATTGCGGAATTTGTCACAAAATGGCTTTTTATGACCAAAAAGTGTCAACCGAGCTAGGTTTAGAGTTTATTGACGTAAAAATGCAGGATACGGCGACTTACCGTAAGTATCGGCAAATACTGTTGAAGCAATATCCAGATAAGTCCGAAATGGGATGGCCTACTTATTTAGTATGTTCCTCACCCGAAGGAGAGTTTGAAATAATCGGCGAAGTCAAAGGAGGACATCCCAAGGGTGAGTTTCGAGAGCGTTTACAAGCCGTTTTAAATTCCGTAGGTTAGGCGTCCCGCCTGACATATAGCACAGGCGTCCTGCCTGTGCCACATAGCTTTACAACACTTCAAATGAGTTAACTTCTAAGACTGGTCCAATCATCGCGGCAGTCACTATATCTTCGCGCACTTTTCCTGTAACTTTGGCTTTTTGTCCAGTTTGGAGCAATTTTTTGTCAGCACTACGGGAAATTTCATAAGTAGTGCCTTCATCGGTGACAAATGCCCAGGCGCCCAAACCGATGTCACGACGTTGAATTGTACCTGTTACTGTAATAGACATAATTAAGTAATGAGTAATGAGTGCTGAGTGCTGAGTGCTGAGTGCTGAGTAATGAGTAATGAGTGCTGAGTAATGAGT
>NZ_JBXXZH010000519.1:0-2024 GCF_059640475.1 Calothrix sp. CBUCES-K 9914 | reverse complement strand
GCCGGTAACGACAACATCTACGGTGGAGAAGGTAATAATATTTTATTGGGTGATGCTGGTGACGATTACCTTTATGCAGGTGCGGGTAATGACCAGCTAGATGGTGGTGAAGGCAACAATTATTTTTACGGTGGTGAAGGAAACAATATATTCATTGGTGGTGCAGGCAACGATACTGCCTATGCAGGTGCAGGCAATGATGTTTTCTTCTTAGGTAACGGCAACAATACCATTTATGCTGGTGAAGGCAAAAACCAAATCAACACTGGTTTAGGCAACGACAGCATTTATGCTGGTGCAGGTGACGACGTTATTACTGCTGGTGATGGTAACAATATTATCTTTGCTGGTGAAGGTGTAAACCGCATCACCCTTGGTAAGGGTAATGATATCGTTTACGCTGGTGCAGGTAATGATATCATCACTACTGGTGCAGGTGATGATTTAATTTATGCAGGTGAAGGTAATAACATCATATCTGCTGGTATTGGTAATGATACGGTTTATGCAGGTAGCGGCGCCGACAGATTTATTCTAGACGCAGGTGTCGGTTCAGTTAGTATCATTGGTTTTGGCGCCAATGATCAAATCAGTCGTGGCAGTACTTTGCTTGCGACAGATTTACTTGATGTCACAATTAGTGGTAGAGATACTCTAATCAGTAAAGGTAGTGACTTACTCGCAACGCTTAAAGATGTTCAATTCAAATCAGTAAGTATTGGATAACTATAGGAATCCTAAAAAAGCTACAAGTCAGCTAGAATATAGTTGACTGTAGACTATATATATAGCAATCCTAAATCAGTCGTGAAATCCGTGCGTGTAGAGACGCGAAATTTCGCGTCTCTACATCTATGTGTTTTACAAATCATTTAGGAATGCTATAGATAGATTCTGAATGCGAAATGACTTTTATAGAATTAAAATCTCAACTGCTCTCGTACACAAGGGCGGGCAGGGATGCCCGCTCCACAAGATTTTTATTAATTTAATCTGTACCTCATGTGACTGGTAACCGCTATATAAATAGCTGTGGCGATAGAATTTGATTATCATTCTTAGCCCCTTAACAAGGGGGGATCAATCACATATTAGTAGAAATACGGTGATTCTCTCTTCTATCCCACCAAATTCCACACAGGCGCCTGTAAAAAACATACTTAATTCCGTTTTTTCCCGGTATTGGTTCAAGTAAATACGTGACTAAAATAATAAATACCTAGTCGCAGTTAAGATTATTTGCTAGTGCAGGTTTACATAGTTTCATGTAATTAAATACCCCTAGTAAGTAAAAATAGAGTTAGTTGCGGCTTGTTGAATAAATCACTGTAAATAATTCAAATTTCAAGTAGGAATAAGGACTGAAGTCCTTACTAAGGTTCTTAATACGAGCTTTTATTTCGTAACTATTCTTCTTGAGATTTGGATAACAAAATAATTTTGTAAAGAATACTCTGCACTTATAAGTTCCGGAACTTTGGTGTAAAGATAGGGTGCATTTACCGTTAATTAATATAATCCTCTCAAATAATCAGGGATTTTTACGCATCAATAATGATTGCGGTAAGGTGCATTTACCGTTTGTAAATATTTAATATGTCGAGAAGCCCGGTTTCTTGGGTTATGGGGTGCATTTACCGCTTGTAAACACAGAATGCATTTTACCACCCTATAATGTCCAAAAAACATAGCATCTCCACCAGTAGTGGTTTCACATTACTGGAAACATTGGTTGTGGTTTTTATTATTGGTATATTAGCCGCAATTGCTGCTCCTAGCTGGCTTGGTTTTATCGAAGCAAGGCGCCTTGGTGCTGCTAATGAGCAAGTATACCAGGCATTGCGTAATGCTCAAAGCCAAGCAAAGAAGGACAAAATTAAATATCAAGCGAGTTTCAAAGTTGAAGATGAACTAGTTCAATGGGCTGTTCATCCAACAACTGTTAGTCCAACACAAGCACAGTGGAATCAACTCGAAGCTAATATTGTCCTAGATGTTGAAACTACAATGCAACGCCACAATGG
>NZ_JBXXZH010000518.1:0-2063 GCF_059640475.1 Calothrix sp. CBUCES-K 9914 | reverse complement strand
CATCAGTTCCAAAGTACCGGCAAACTAAAGCTAATCCTGTGCCCACATTAGCGCCAAAGCCAATTGCTAGCAGCACAGTAGTGCAAAATCAAACAGCGGCGCCCGTGAAACCTACGAAAATTACAAGCGTTGCTTCTTCGTTTGGGTCTGCGGCATCGGCTCAAGCTTTCCTAAGCCATAACAAGTCACAAGAAGTAGTTAATAATACATCTGTGCCAGTTACTAACGAGGTTAAACCAACGGCATCGAATGGAGACTTTGAAGCAATACAGCAGCAGCTTCGGGAAATGATGGAGCAGATGCGAATTATGCAAAGTAGTATGCAACAAACGCCTCAACCAGCAAGCACGAGTACAAGCTCTCCTGATAAATTCCAAGTTTATTATGAGGCGCCAGCTTCGAGCGAAACGCAATTTCAGTAAATTTTCACGCTCATGGCGACAAGTTAATGCGGGCAAGTTGATAAACAACTTGCCCTGTATTTTACAGATATTACGAGAGCGCCAGTTAATTAGCGTAAAAATTCTGATGCCGAGAGCGGGGCAGTATTTTGCCTCGATTTGCTGACTTCAGGTGGAGTAAATCCAGCAGCGATAGTTTCAGGTTGAATAGTATATCTATTTCCCCAGCCACCATTAATATCTTCTGCGAGTTGTTGTGGTGGTACAGTCTTACCTACAGGCAATGCAACGGGTAGAGATTGGCTCGCTTGGACGTATCTTTCTCCTTGATTGGTAAAGCGCAATGACTTACCCTCAAGCGATTCAACTTGGGGTTCAGATTGTACCGATGTTTGATTGTCTTGCTTTTGAGTTCTTTGAAGCTGACTTTGTGGGTCAAAGGTGACTGTGAACGTCACGTCGTTTTCTGGAATCTGTTTAGAGTTCAGCTGATTTTTTTGCCAGATTTCTTTATAGCTACCGTCAGGTGAAATTTGCCAAAGATTTAGCTCTGTTTCCCATTGCCCTTGTTGTACCTCAACTATTTTACGGTCAAGGATAGAGCGGTCGGCATCTAAATCTGCATCCACTGAAAGTCCATTGTTAGAACGTAGGTAGCGAGCTGCTGTAATTGCAACCTGGCTGGATTCGGGTAGATTTGTGCTACCTGTTACTTTATATACACCGTTACCGCCAGATGGCTGTACGTTTTTTATCTCTAACTTAACTTCCTTTTGTGCTTTTTGTGTACAACCATAATTTGTAACAATCAACACTAGTGAAGTTAAAGTAAGTAAGGTTTTGGCAGTATATTTTCGGAAATGAGAGCTATTTAGAGCTAAATAGGGATTGTGCATAGAAGAATTACGTAGACTGATTAATTTTATGAACGTCTAGCCTATATTTTGCCCGATTTTTCTCAAAAAAGTGCTATTAAATAGAAAGCTTTATGCGTTCTTGATGTAGTTGATTATCATCTACAAAATATGTACACTGTCCTCGAATATACTTTGAATATTTGCTAAGGTGGCGACATCTACCAAGTACAAAATTTACCAAACATAAAAATAGGCGACATGTTGCCCACTCTATTTGAACGTCATAAATTAACTTCCCCAAAACTGACATACAAGCTTTACCTGTTGATGTGCGCTGCTTTCACCTCTCTGTTCTGGGTGTTAGCAACGAATCAACCCATCAAAGCCCAAGTCAATCCCGAATTTGGGGGATTACTGCCAGTACCGCAATCTCCTGTTACAAGCACAAAGGCAGCAGCGCAGGCTGTTCCACCACCACCATCTAACGAGTGGCAATCGAGTGTATCGCCAATTGGTACAGGTTTGGGAAGTGTGAACACTCTTCTGTCAAAAGAGCCAAGTCAATCACTTGGTCAGTTAGAAAATTCGTTTATTCAACAAAGTAAAACGTCCTCCGCGTCACAATCTCAACCCTCGTCTGTTTCAGCTACACCTGCTGCCCAGTTAGTGCAACCGTCTTCGATAGGCGGTGATAGTTCTGACATCGAATTGTCAAGAAAGCTTGACTCGAAGAATGGATCACGATTCAATAACTCTGATTCGCTGATGTCTCAAAGCATTAGTGGACAGTCGAACAACCAATCGG
>NZ_JBXXZH010000517.1:0-2071 GCF_059640475.1 Calothrix sp. CBUCES-K 9914 | reverse complement strand
TTTATAAACGCGAACTATGTTTAGTACTTTTTTACCTCTATTTCCCTTAACCGAGCAGTATTGCCATCGATTGTGATTTCCACACCTTGAGAATGCCCCTGTTCTTCCAAGCATACCGCACAAGCTTCTGCCAACGCCGCTCCAAACGAAGGAGTAATAGCAGGTAAACCTTGAGCTAAATCTGTGATGACAAGTTCTTGAGGTTTGTTCAAGATTCAATAAACCCTGACTAAATTTGGTTCAATTGTACTTTAAATTACCATTTTTATGCGGCGCCGTTGCCTCTCTATTAAAAAAATTAACCCTCCATACCCAATAAGGAGCAAGCAAAGGGAGAAAAGTGATTTACAGAAATCATCTTCCTTTGTGTCTGAGCGGATGCGCAGAACTCACCGCGCGCTTAGATAATGGTACAGTTACTCATGAAGTCCTCGAAGCTGGTAGAGAAGCAGTTTTAAAAAAGTGGCGGACAGCAAGGGCGCCTGAAAAGAAGGAGCGGATAAAAGAAGCGCTTGATCAATTTATTGATATTATTGAGAATCCTTACATTACCGAAGCGACTATGAAAGTAGAGGATGCGGCGCCGTCTAATAAAAGTCATATGCGGGTAGTTTTAGATGAAGGTGTTAGTTCATACCCAGACTCAGAGATTGAAGAATTTGATAGGAGAGATGATAGAATCTTAACACTTGGGTAAGCATGATACGCATTTTCTCCTGTTCACCCAAAATTTGCATTTCCGGTGTATCAGGAATAATAGAATCAAGAAATTTTAAAACATCGGCGCCCATGTGTGGATTATTCATCTCTATTTATTCCTCAATAACTTCCCAACCAAACATAGAAGCTAGACGGCGAGCCATAGTTGTCCTATCCGGTCTTCTCAAACAAAAGCCATAACCCGCAGAGTCTGTCATAATAAATCCTGAACCAAATTGTTCTAAGCTCTCATAATTTTCATTTGAAATACCAATATCAAATAACTTGTCTATTAATATTTTTCCATGAGCAATTGCTATAAGATGATTAGCTACATCTCTATTGAAAACAGCTTGAATTTCTGAAGAGAAGGGTATCATTGGAAGTCCAGTTAATACAACTTCTGATAAAAAACCATCAAAATGAGGCTTATACTCCTCTGGTAGTTGACTAGCCCTTTTCAATCCACAATCTCGATAACTAGCAAATGCGGATATTTCAATACCTTTATATACTTCGGTACGTATTTCTCCGCTCTCCCATAATAATAGTGCTTCCTTTATGATACGTCGTTCAGATGCACTTTTGTAATAACGTTTTTTCTTTGGAAGCGGCGCCGTATTATTTACCGAGTACAACCATAACCATTGGGTCTTAGCTTGCATATAGATACACCCATCCGGTTTCTTTTCGTCGCGGGGTGCGAGTTTGAGCGATGCTAGCGCTCGTTTTGGTCTTAAGATTATCAGGAACCGCGCGGTATCCTACTGGTGGTGCTTCTTTCTGGTTCCACCAATAATCATAACGCGGTACATCAGGACATTCAGTTGATGGTCTACTTTTCCATTGCCATTCACATGTACTACACTTCCAGCCGTGTGGGGTTTTGAGTAAGTTATGTGCCATATCAAAACAACAAACACTACAAAAAGTATTCTCCCACACAAGTGCGTCTGCATATTTTTAAAGGCGCCAATATTCGTCATAGGAGACGTGTCACAACGAAAAAAGGGGTTGTATCAATATACATCCCCCTCTAATGGTGCATTACTAAAGTAATTTAAAATCTGATTTGAAAAATGGGGCGCGCTCTGGACTTAAGTTTTCAATACCGAAGTTACTAGTGCAGCTTGACTTAAATAGTAGCTTACCCAAATTAAATGTACTGTCTAATAATATTTATAATCACAAAATAGGTCATCGTGCCAAAACAAAACTAAAACCCCAACCGATGGTCAGGGTTTTATAATTATAAATAGATATTTGTTTTCAATTTACAATGAATGAATATGTTTAGTTAGCAGTTAACATAAACACACAGACCTAAAGCTTTCCAAGTTTGGGGTCCAACAATTCCATCTACAAGAACTGT
>NZ_JBXXZH010000516.1:0-2075 GCF_059640475.1 Calothrix sp. CBUCES-K 9914 | reverse complement strand
GATCACGAGAGATTTTAGCAATCAACGGTAGGTTCACTAGTGCGCTCGCAATAGAAGCAAGCACTGCACCAGTTCCTGCCACTTTTGCAGAGATTATACCTTTAGTAGCTAACGTTGCAGCAGAAGCAACCGCGCTAGCGCTAGAAACTAGACCACCAAGTATGCTAATGCCGTAAAAACCAAATTGACCTAACATCTTCTGTGCCAGTACCGCACAAATTTGCAGCGCGAGAAAAATCAGTCCAAACTTCAATGCTGATTTGAGTGAGAAAGGTGATTCAAAATTTAGTGTAGGAGAAGTATCCTCAGATTGACTACTACTAACAGCTGTTCGGAGCCTAGGTTTTAAGAATTTAATTTGTGGCAAAAGGTTGAGGAAAGTCAGTATTATAATCCCCGTAAACATTAAAGCTAGTGCAACTGCCGATGATTTTAAAGCTAATGGAGACAGGATAGCTAATAGCACCATGTTGCGAACCACCATCGCTGCCGTAGCTAACATGATGCCTCGATATGCTACTTCAAGAAGATGCCCTTGACTTTGGTACACCCGCTTGGCTAACTCAACGACAGCAACACTACTGTTGACTAAACCACCTAAAAAGCTAGCCACCTGTACGCCTCGAGTACCGTAACTCTTCCACAATATGTAGTTAACAAAACCTATGGCTGCCACTAAAATTACAGTTAGCCAAGCTTCGCGCGGTTGCACCAAATTCCAAGGGTCTAAGCTTCCCTTTGGTAAAGCCGGATAAACGACAAACGATAACATCGCCAGCATAATTGCCGACCTAAGTTCGACGACGCTCAAACCGAGGCTAAAATCTTTAAGACTTTCTTTCCAAGAGAGTAATGCCGCACTCATTACTGCCACAGCGACAGGAGTTACCGTATGACCTTGTCCACATAACACTCCACCAAATCCAGTTACCAACATAGCAGCTGATGTAGTCAACTCGGTGCCCTTATTCGCACGCAAAGTTTTAAGGTTCAAGAAGACAATTAAAATACCCAGCAAGGCAATACTCAACAACGCATAGTTTTCATTTAGTATTCCGCCCAAACCACCTAGCAGTGAAACAAACCCAAAGGTTCTAACTCCAGCTTGCTTATGGCGCCATTCTCGCTCTAAACCGACAAAAAGTCCAATTACCAAGGCCAACGCCAAGCGCTTGATACTATATATGTGTAGCGTTCCAGTAAAAATTGACGGCAATGACCAAGATTGAGCCAAAGTACCTGTTACTGCACTGAGGATAATTGAGACAGACTTTAAAATCACGGCAATGACCCCCCTTAATTTGCTTCAACTTTCGCTTTCAGTTGATTGACTTAGTTTATAGCAAAGTTAAATAGATTACAACGAGGTTAAGCTTGATTAAAAAAAGGTTAACAAAATTCGCTCTTTGCTTCAATATAGATTCCAGCATGACCAGAAAAAAGAAGATTTTAGCTCGGCAAATGACCTTGCTGCCAAGGAAGCTAATAAACTCAAGCAACTGCAAAATCTCTTCCTAGCACAAGCCCGTGAGTATAATGTGTTACCAAATAAGTTACCAAATAAGTGGTCGGGTCGATTTGGTAATACAATTCGTACATCTACACCACGCATTGTCGCCAACTTTAAGGCTGTACAAGCATTTGATAATTTAATGTATGGTTTAGCAACCAATAACTGGGCGCCACTTTTAAATTTACTTACAGATGACTTTACTTTTTGGTTTCCTGTTGGTAAATATCATGGTTTAAACGTTGGTAAAGAAAGAGTAAAGGAATTTTTTCAATACGTTACAGAAGCATTTGGTCAAACTCTAAAATTAACTTCTCTTGAAAGAGTTACCAGCAGTGAAACAACAGTTGTTTTTGAATTTTGTGATGAAGGAATAGTGCAAGGACAACCTTACAAAAACTGTATTGCCATTTCTTTTGATGTGCGTGGCGATAAGATATGCGGTTATAGAGAATATTTTGGTAGTGATGGAAAGTCGAATTAAGCATTTTCTTGTGTTGAACGGGCAAGGATGCCATTGGCGTCAAGTTAAGGCTGGCGCCCATATGTCAAGAGACCTTTGGGC
>NZ_JBXXZH010000515.1:0-2076 GCF_059640475.1 Calothrix sp. CBUCES-K 9914 | reverse complement strand
GCGCCTTTATGAATCCGGTTCCGTAAATACCTTGTTGATATAAAAGTATTTTTTAAATCCTGCTCGCTAAGTTGATTTAAGCTTTGTAGGAAAAATATTGTATCTGCATCTTTAGGGTCGTACAGCAGAGTGCAGTAAGAAGGTTGACCATCACGTCCCGCGCGTCCAGCTTCTTGAACATAACCTTCCAAGTTGGAACTCATCGCATGGTGAATAACCGCGCGCACATCTTTTCTGTTAATACCCATTCCAAAAGCGCAAGTCGCAACGACTACATTTAATTTACCTGATTTAAAGGCATGTAGAACTTCGTATTTCTCATGGGTTGATAATTTCCCGTGGTAGTACTTCGCATCAATATCACTTTGATTTAACAATTTAGCAAGCTTTTCGGCATTTTTACGAGTTGTTGTATATACAAGTGTACTACCACCTAAATTCAATGATTCTTTAACTTTATTAATAAGTGTTTGTTCTTTATTACCAACTGTTGGGATAACTTCAAACGTCAAATTAGAACGAGTTGTTTCTCCATCAATTATAGTACCGATGTTTAGGTCTTGTTCACCAAATAGCTTTTTAATATCTTCTACGACGCTTTGAGTTGCTGTCGCGGTTAGTAAAGCTAACATGGGTTTTGATAACAGGCGCCGTTCATAAAGTTCTTTTATAAACTTGGGTACATAGCAATAGTCAGGTCTGAAGTCATGTCCCCATTGACTTATACAATGTGCTTCGTCGAGTACCCATAATACAGGTGGACGCTGTTCAAGTAGCGCGCGGATACTCATTGAACGTAATTGTTCAGGACTAATATATAGTAAACCTTTGTTGCCAGAGCGTAATTCTTCTAAACGCAGGCGCCGTTCCTGTGCTGTCAAAGTACCGTTGATGTAGGTAGAGAAAAATAAACCAGTTTCTTCTAAATCTGCTACCTGGTCAGCCATCAATGCTTGTAACGGTGATATAACGACAGTTAAAGCTTTTTGTCTATGGTGGAACATCAAAGCTGGTAGTTGGTAACACAACGACTTACCACCACCAGTGGGCATCATTATTAATGGATTTTCTTTATTAATTATTGATTTAACAGCTTTTTCTTGTAGTGGTCGGAAGCTAGGGATACCAAAATGTTCTAAGTAAGACTGTATTGCAAACTCATTATTTATCAACGGGAATAAGTTATTGAGTACATCTTGGAACGGCGCCAGGTTTGAAAGCCAGTTAGAAAAAGCTTCTCTCTCGTTGTTTAGATTCGTTTCATAATTCCAAGACAGTAATGCGGCTGCACACAGTCTGGTATCAAAATTATAGGTTTGCGGACTCAGCAATAATTGGTGTAGATAAGATTGATTAACCCCCAATAGCATCTCTGTTGGAAGTTTTTCAATCCGGGGTCGGAGTATCATTGGAACAGAAAATCGGCTTAAGCTCAAAAGTCTTATTTGTCGGTAGGACGATAAGATTGCCACGGCTGGAATCAAAATTTTGCCACGACTTTCGCTGTCCATACCTTTTTTTCGTGAAGCGGTCGCCAATAAATTTTCGCTTGTGGAAAGATAAGTTTGCCGAAACCGTAAAATAGAACTATAAGTCCGCGAACCGACATCCCTTTTGGCAATGTCCCGCAGGCTTAATCCCTGTTCACGCAAAATAACAATTCTGTCCGCCACTGTCGGATCACGCTCCGGTCTTCCCAGTACTTTCCCCTTGGCTCTTGCATTGGCAAGACCTGCCCGTACCCGCTCAACAATAATTTCCCGTTCAAATTCAGCAAAAGAGCCGATAATAATGATGAGGAGTGGTTCGCCATTCAAAATCGCGAACCACTTTTATACAAAAGTACTATAAAATAGAGATCGCCTTTTACCAGTTGTGTAAGTCTATATCAATACACAAATACTAAAGATTAGCGATCGCTTGTGCCAGTTGCGTAAGTCCTGTTTTATAACGTGCGTTTTGGCACCAACCCTCTAATTGTGAAATCGGAAAAATATTTTTCTATTAATCCTCGCTCGATAGGAGGGAAAACAATATCTGTGCCTGCTAATCCAGAAAGGGTGTTGGTAAAGTCGA
>NZ_JBXXZH010000514.1:0-2077 GCF_059640475.1 Calothrix sp. CBUCES-K 9914 | reverse complement strand
TCAATTTTTACTATGAGTGTCATAGATAGTTATTTATTGTGTTTAGTCATGCTTTTTTGAGCGTGCCGTTCATTCGCGCTCAGTTGCTCATAAATCCCGGCGCCCTGCGATGTATAGAGTTGATCTACTCCACGGGTTTTATAGCTTTTCACCTGTGCGTGTGTTGTGTGTCGTTGTTCTTACATACCCATAAAACCCGGCGCCTGTAGTATTCTCGGTTCCTCGTCGTCGGTCTAGTACTCCCGAAAAATTGTTTCCTTTATTTATCGAATGGCGCCTGTAGTATTTTCAGTTCCTCATCGTCGGTCTAGCACATAAAAAATTGTTTCTTTTACTTATCGAATGGCGCCTGTATATAGGCTCTTATATCCATCAAGATAAGTGGAATGACATCATTTATTCACTAGAACGAATATACTGAATATGCATACAGTTTGTACCGTAGGGTAAGCGTTTAATCGCGATAGTTATTTTTGATATAGAAATACAAATAAGACAGTTAATTTTAAATATAAGTTTTTGCTAGGTAAAATTCTCTGTAGTATTCCTAAAAATACTCGGTACAATTCAATCTTTATGTCGGTACAATAACGATATAAATATAGTACCCTAGTACTGTTTTGTACCCTTTTTGAAGGTACAGGAAACTGGATTTTGAGGTACAAAATAATACATGTCTACTATATTTATAAGCATTATTTGTACCGAAAATCTCTAAGATAAAGTGAGATTAAAAATTTTTTTTTTTCATAGGCATATATTATGTTTCTATAGAAAAAATATTTTTTTAGATTTTTCGTACACAGTACCTCGGTACAACGTTCTATATCACATCCAATGTGTGTCCGCGCGCTGGGTACAAATTGCACATTATATATAGTATTTTAGGTACAAAATTGGTGTAGGACGGGTACAAAAAACCTTTTTTTGAGGTACGAAGGTAATTAAAGTTAGTTTGATATATCGTTCTTTGTAATATTATTAAGCAGTAAATCAGTAGATTTTTTACACATGTACCAGCAATTTACCAGACTGGTACTACTTTTTTAACTATGACAATGCTGTTGGTATTTTCTATAGTGTTCATACCAATAGGAAGATGCAGGAAATTTTGGAAGATGTTCCTACCGCGCGGGTTGGCGCCATATAGGGAGACGAGGAGATGTTGAGTTCCTCCTGGTGTCTCTTCAAAACCCGGCGCCATGTTAAGAGCGCTTAAATTCATTCGTTGCACCCAACACACAACGTAGTTTCCTCTTGCTGGTAGTTGTCCGCACGTAAAGTGTTTAAGATTTTTGCTTTTTGAGTTTAGATAACATGCATTCTTCTACCAGTCTGAGAAGTCCCCTTTGTACTCCTGGTCTTCCAGCAGACGAATAAGCTTACACTGTAAGTCTTTCTTCACGTAAATCGTTGTCTGACAATAGTCTGGATTTTTACTTTTACCTGCCTCTGTGATTTTCCTAGGGGAAACTTTTTTATTCGCGACAGGCGCCTCTTTTAAATCTTTTGTACTATTACCGTTGATCGAATCATCAGTACTACCGTTAGGGGAAGGCGCCCAAAAAAAAGCAGAGAGCGCGAACGCCCCCTGCCTCTGACCTTAGCCGTCAACTAGAGCAATTAACTTGTCAACCTGTTCTGACACAAGGTCAATAACTTCCCAGCGCGTGCGACCGTAGTAATAAATGTCTCCTTCAAAACAACCGCGCCACCCATAAGAATCTAAAGTGCCGTCCTCATTAATCCAACCATGCACTAGTTCAACAGTAACTAAGAACCCTCTGTAAAGAAACTCGTGACGTGTCATAACCAAAAACCTCGAAAAACAAAACAACATCTGGTAAAGCACCCCCTACCAGCTAATTTTGTGCTGCGGAGTGAGTCAAGGGCAGCGGATGGGGGTTTGGGGATACCCCCAAATAAAAAACTGCGAAGCAACAACAAACCCGCTGCTCGCGTAGCCCTTGACCACGTAGCTACAATAAGGAATGCTGGGGGTGCGCCATACGCTAATCGCAGAATACCTTTTTTTAAAAAAACAGAATTTAACCTACACTGATATAAAAAACGTGCG
>NZ_JBXXZH010000513.1:0-2118 GCF_059640475.1 Calothrix sp. CBUCES-K 9914 | reverse complement strand
GATGCAGGGGGAGGCTAGAAACGGAAGGAGTGGAGAAATTGAGGAACTATTTTCATCGATATTTGCATCCGATATGAATCAATATTGCTTCATACTCATCCTCCCCGCCCTACCCCCGAAGCCTCCAAAGCCCCCGAAGCACCCTTATTAAGACTTGTGTGTACACCGTAGCTTATTAAGGGGGGCTAGGGGGGATTAAATCAATACACTAGTACGCTAAGTTTTCCAAAGTTTCTCGTAAATACCTTTGTACTTGCTCTTCCAAGCCTAGATTTTGATATTTGGCGCCCGCTTCAAGTTGCCAGCGAATGAAACCGGAGCTTGCGGCAATGGCATGTTGCAAGCTCTTCCAAATTTCTGTGTCCGCGCTTTGATTGTCTTGTTCTAAATTAATGTTACCCATTATACATAACTCCGATAGATAAACTTCGAGAGCGACTGGGGCAAGATTCAGTAAATTTGCACCCTGAAAAAGTAAAAATTAACTTTAACTTTAACTATTTCTTTTATAAAAGTAGTCTTGTTCGGTTGCAAATTCTGTCACATCGGTGACTAAACTACCCGAATTGTTACGGAAATTAAAAAAATTGATTTACGTATTGCCTTTACGCCCTCTTCTTAATAATAGAGGCACAACAAAATATTGTGCCTCTGATTCTCTATATATATAGATAGTGTCAATCGTAGGGTGGGCACTGCCCACCTTACCTTTGCTATTTAGTTTTGGTGGAAGCGAGGGTTCGACGTTTTGTCACCATCTGGAAGCCTTCGATGATATCACCTTCTGTCCAGTCGTTGAACTTGTCGATGCCGATACCGCACTCGTAGCCAGCGTTAACTTCACGCGCGTCTTCTTTCATCCGTTTGAGTGAATCAAGCGCACCTTCAAACAGCTGTTTGCCAGCGCGTAAAACCCTGACTTTGCAGTTGCGGATCAGCTTGCCATTTTGAATGTAGCAACCTGCAACGGCGCCACGACCAACTGGGAAAACGGCGCGGACTTCGGCTTGACCCAGTGGTTCTTCGACCAATTCGGGTTCCAAGAGACCTTCGAGCGCATCTTGAATATCTTCGAGTAACTTGTAAATGATGTTGTACTCACGAACATCCACACCCGCTTCGTCAGCAGCAGAACGGGCGCCACTGGCATAGGTGGTATTGAAACCAATAATGACTGCACCACTCGCTGCGGCTAAGTCGATATCAGTTTGAGTAATTTCACCTGCCGATGAAAGCAATAAGCGAATTTGCACTTCGTTTTGCGGAAGCTGCTTCAAAGAACCAACAATCGCCTCGACAGAACCTTGAACGTCGCCCTTCAAAATCAGGTTGAGTTCCTTTAATTCGCCTTCTTGTGCCTTCGCGGAAATACCCGCCAAAGTCACACGCCCCTGCATCAAGCGTGATTGGCGAAGCTTCTCGGCACGTTGTTCGGCAATGACACGAGCTTCTTTTTCAACTAAGAATACCTCGAACTCATCACCTGCCGCAGGCACATCGCTTAAGCCTAATACTTCAACCGCGAACGATGGGGAAGCAGCTTCTACACGCTTACCTTGGTCATCGACCATTGCCCGAACTTTACCCAATACAGAGCCTGCAACGAGTATATCGCCGACTTTCAAAGTACCGTTTTGAATCAACAGCGTTGCAACCGCTCCCTTCGCTTTATCAAGATGCGCTTCAATTACAGTTCCCTTCGCTGGACGATTTGGGTTCGCAGATAGTTCTCCGACTTCTGCCACAAGCAAAATCATCTCTAACAAGGTATCTAAGTTCTCACCCTTGATGGCGCTGACGGGTACCATAATAGTATCGCCACCCCATTCTTCAGGTGTCATATTATACTGAGTTAGCTCTTGTTTTACGCGGTCGGGCTGGGCACCTTCTTTATCAATTTTGTTGATTGCTACAACAATAGGAACTTCAGCAGCTTGTGCGTGGCTAATTGCTTCTACAGTTTGTGGACGCACACCATCATCGGCGGCGACTACTAATATTGCGATATCAGTAACGCGCGCTCCACGTGCCCGCATTGCGGTAAATGCTTCGTGACCAGGTGTATCAAGGAAGACAACTTGCTGCATTTGACCGTTGTGTTCAACATCAACGTGGTAG
>NZ_JBXXZH010000512.1:0-2181 GCF_059640475.1 Calothrix sp. CBUCES-K 9914 | reverse complement strand
TCGTTTTCCATGACTCGCAACCCAGCACACTTCCAAGGTTCGTAAAATTCTTGAATTAAGCGATATTTAGAGTCTTTTGCTTCAGGTATATCTGGAATATCACACAACGGTTCCTCTAAACATACCCACACATAACCATAGCGTTCTGTACATTTATAGGCGCCTATTTTATAACTTGCTGATATCATTCCATTCTCAAGCTGGGGTACATGTGTACATATCCCTGTACCGTCAAACCTCCAACCATGATACGGACATTCTATATTGCCGTTCGTAACTTTTCCTTTTGATAGCTGCGCTGAACGGTGACAACAACGGTCTTGCGCTACTGCTGGGCGCCCTTTGGCATCTAGCCAGAGGACGATTTTTTGACCTAACAGCGTAAATGCTTTGGGATGACCATCTTGTAAATGACTCGTGGGAATAACTGGATACCAAAATCGTTTGAGTACAGGCTGTTTTGTAACTAACATAAATACTTTTCTTATAAATCTAAGTAAGGTCGGCAGTGCCCACCCTACATATATACATTTTCCTAAGTTTTTACACTTGTTTTGTATGAAAAGTTACCGTTAAATACATTAGATGTAGAGACGCGATTAATCGCGTCTCTACGTGTTTAATCAAATTTAGCAAAATCTAAAAAATAATTACCTCAGTACAATTACTGGTATAAATGTTTATTTTGTAGAGACGTGACATGTTACGTCTCTACATTTAGAATTACATGAAAATCAATTTTGATACAAAACAAAATTTTTATAAAGAATATGAATAACACAATAGTTAGAGTATTTATTTTATCATGAATTGCGAAAATTCTACCCTATCAGGACTAAAATGAAAGCTAGTCACGATAAAATCGAAGATTCTAATGGGCAAAATTCATTAATACCGCAAGATAGTCAACAAGATTGTGCTTTTGATGGTGCGATGCTTGCTTTAGTTCCTATAGCGGATGCTGTCCATTTAGTTCATGGTCCTAGTGGTTGTGTTGGTCATTTTTTAGCTGGTAGTAATAATACTGGGGAAGTTCGGCTTAATCAAATTCGCTTTACTACCGATATGGAAGAAAGTGATATTATCTTTGGTGGCGCCAAAAAATTGTACAAAGCTATTCTCGAAGTCCACCGTCGCTATAATCCATCTGCGATATTTGTATATTCTACCTGCGTTTCCGCAATGATTGGTGATGATATTAATGGCGCCACCCATGATGCTACAGAAAAACTGGATATTCCTGTTATTCCCGTAGACTCACCAGGTTTTATTGGTAACAAAAAGTCTGGTATTCGTCTTGCTGGTGATGTTTTACTCGAACATGTTATCGGTACTGCTGAACCTGAATTTACTACCGAGTATGATATTAACTTGATTGGTGACACTGATAGCGCCGTTGAAATTGAGTCGCTGCTGGAAAAAATCGGAATTCGAGTTTTAGCCAAAATTACAGGTGATGCTCGCTATAAAGAACTTTGTTATGCACACCGTGCGAAACTCAATGTCATTATTTCCTCCAAAGCACTGGTGAAAATGGCAAAGCAGATGGAAAAGCGTTTTAATATAAGTTACATCGAAGAGTCTATATATGGTTTGGAAGAAATCAATAACTGTTTACGAAACATTGCAGCAAAGTTAGATAGTACTGCATTATCAGAGCCAATAGAAAAACTAATCACAGAAGAGACTGCTTATTTAGATAGTCAACTTGAAGTATATCGTACACGATTCAAAAATAAACGGATTGTTCTTGATGTAACAACAGATAATTCCTTAATTCCATCTCTAGTTTATATTGCCAAGAAACTCGAATTAGATATTATTCCGGTTGCCTCAGCTATCAAACCGCAAGATAAAGCAAAAATTCAAGAGCTAGTAGGTCAAGATGTAATTATCTTGGAACAAGGAAATGAAAAAAATCAACTTTTTGAACTAATTCAAGGTTGGGCAGCTGATATGTTAGTCGCGCGCGCTGCATATCAAAATATCGCCATCAAGGCCAAAATATCTTTTCTAGATATAAATAAACATCGCCAAGTTTATACAGGGTATACAGGAATAATCAAAGCAGTACGAGAATTATATGCTGCTTTCCAAAGCCCCGTTTGGAAACAGTTACATTCTACAGCGCCTTGGGAATAATGCCCGATTTCATCATCATTCAAACTTAAATTACTTATT
>NZ_JBXXZH010000511.1:0-2210 GCF_059640475.1 Calothrix sp. CBUCES-K 9914 | reverse complement strand
CAACCACGACAAAAGGGTTTGCGTTCTCCTGCCAAGTTACATAACTTAATCTTAAATCTTGTCCTTGGTATAATTTTCCAACCCCAACCACACCAAACCAATCTGGACGTTTGTACCATAGGGTGTGGTTCTTATCATAGTAGAGATTGAGGTCAGCAGCGCTGTAAACTAAATCAGGATTCCAGTTAGTCGGCTGGAAAGTTAAACGTAAAAGTAAAGGTTGGAAAAAATGGAAATCGTCTGGCAAACCGCGTTCCTCTGGATTCTCACTAGGTAAATCATACATTGTTGGCAGGGTTAAGTGAGGAGGGAGCGGTGGGTCTGACTGAGGAATATAGTTAAAAACGGAAGTCATAGTTTTAAACTCAAATAAAAGTAAGTATAATTGGCAACGGAATGCAACGGATGTAACGGATGAGTTTTACAAATAGTGATTTCTAAGGGCGCCTCTAAAACCCTGTTTTACTTTACTGGCTGTTGTTTTGTACTTGTGTAGGTGAAGAGCGCTCTTCTTTGGAAGCATGTTTTTGCTTTGGTGCGCGCTCTTTTGACGACTCAGTTGGAAACGATGAAGCTACATCTAGTTCAAGTAATACGAGATTAGTTCCAGCTAGAGAACGTTCTGCGTACTTTCCCTTAAGACCGCCTGTCATTTTAGAGAAATCGTATTCAGGAAGTAATTCGTCCTCTAACTCGTTTTCATTGTTATAAAGCATAAAATCTCCTATGAGTACTTTGTTGCTTTCTGCGCGCGCTCTGTATAAGGATACGCTCACCTCGGTCAGTACTCGAGTTTTATAAGCAAGCAACCATATATAGATAATTCAATAGTAACGTATTGGCTCTCCCTGAGTACCTAAATTTCAATTACCGTAATTTTGCGGTTTAAAAAAGATTTTATAAATACTAGTATTGGAACAAATATCAAAATTTATAATATATAAAAAATTAGGAATAAACAATAGATGATAGGCAAGGGTTGCTTGTGGGAAGATTCAGATGATCAAAACGCTATTCCTAAATGTCAAAAAATTGCTTATGAAGACTATAAATTTGCTGATTTAGCTCTTCAAGCATCTGAGGCAATACTTAACGATTTGATAATTGGTATCCAAATGTTACCTATTTGCAGTAAACAAGCTCCGCATCTTATACATTGTTGCTGCTCCCAAAAAATCAGCAGTCAATACGACCCAATTCGTTTTTGGTTCAGGAACGGTAGCTACAGATAGGGCAGTTACAGTTCCAATTCCTATATCAATTATGGCTTTTTAAAGCCTGTAACTTTTCCTTGACATTGTTTAGAGTCGGCAGGGAATGGTGGTCCAACTCTCGCTGTATATGTTCCTGATATTACACCGTTGCTAATATTTCCCTTAAATTCGTAGCCATCCGTGTTAAGAGTGGCTAACCAAGTGCCATCGGGATTGACTTTTCCACTAAACGTATAGTTACCTCCGCTAAAAGCACCTTGCATCAAACCATCAGGAGAAATCGTTAGTTCTCGCAGTGTTCCAGTTTGCAAACACTGATTAGTTTTATTTGCTTCCTCAACCCATGAAAAAGAATATTTTCCATCAAGTGGTATTGAAGGATTTGGCTTGGGAGGAGTTCTATTACTACTATCTTGTACTAATTTGCCACAGACGACTTTTCCAGCATCTGTTTTTACACAGGTTCGTTGTGCTAATGCAGGATTACTGAAAACACAGACAAACATAGCTATTGAAGAGGCGCCAGCCAGAGCAATAAACTTGTAAGATTTTTTTAGCATTGTATTTTTGTTGATTTTACTTCAATAATATTACTGAAATGATTTTACAATATTGTTTTAAATAAAACAATTAATCTGAAAATTTGAAACAAATTCTGAAATTCAAAAGTTGGTGTGTTTCCGTTATTACTGTCTTTAAATGAACATTTTATGGACTCTTGTCTTCTGTCACTAAATCACCTCGTACCCAACCTGTGACAGTGATATAAGATGTTGAGTCATGCTTGCTTAAAGTTGTGACATTGACTTTAAGCCAGCAATAGTCATCTTTAACAACTTGTTGAAGAATAATTACAGGGTTCCCAGAAGATACCAAACAAAAAAAGGTACGAGCAGTTGGGAGCGATGCGATTTTGTTAAATCGAGCTTTTATTCTCAATTAAATCGTCTAATTATCAATAAAAACATGATTTTTGCGCTAAAAGTACCCCGAAAT
>NZ_JBXXZH010000510.1:0-2230 GCF_059640475.1 Calothrix sp. CBUCES-K 9914 | reverse complement strand
CTCCGAGCCTCATCATAGAGTCTGTTGTGTGAAAAAAAACATTCGAGAATTGAAGTTTTAGTATAAGCAAGGAGATTTATGACAAGTAAGCCGGAACGGGTGGTGCTGATTGGAGTTGCTGGAGACTCTGGGTGTGGAAAGTCCACGTTTTTGCGTCGCTTGACAGATTTGTTTGGCGAAGAGTTAATGACGGTTATTTGTCTTGATGACTATCACTGTCTCGACCGGAAACAGCGCAAAGAAACTGGGATAACAGCACTCGACCCACGGGCAAATAATTTTGACTTGATGTACGAGCAAATTAAAGCGCTCAAAGATAATCAGTCAATTATGAAGCCGATTTACAACCACGAAACCGGTATGATTGACCCAGCCGAGTTAATCGAACCAAATCATATTATTGTGGTTGAGGGTTTACATCCTTTATATGATGAGCGAGTACGCGGACTAATTGACTTTAGCGTTTACTTTGATATTAGCGATGAAGTCAAAATTGCTTGGAAAGTTCAGCGCGATATGGCAGAACGTGGTCATAGCTATGAAGACGTTTTACAAGCTATCAACTCGCGTAGACCAGATTTCCAAAAATATATTGAACCCCAACGCGAATTTGCTGACATCGTTCTTCAGGTATTACCAACCAACTTAATTAAAAACGATACAGAACGTAAAGTTTTACGTGTACGGATGTTACAGCGCGAAAACAAAGAAGGTTTTGAGCCTGTATACTTGTTCGATGAAGGTTCAACAATTACCTGGACTCCTTGCGGACGCAAGCTAACTTGTTCTTACCCAGGTATGCAATTGTACTATGGTTCTGATGTATACTATGGTCGTTACGTCTCTGTTTTAGAAGTTGATGGTCAGTTCGATAATCTCGATGAAGTGATTTATATTGAAACTCATCTTAGCAAGACTTCTACTAAGTATGAAGGTGAGTTGACGCATTTATTGGTTCAGCACCGTGAATATCCTGGCTCGAACAATGGTACTGGTTTGTTCCAAGTACTTACTGGTTTGAAAATGCGCGCGGCTTACGAACGTGTAACAGCAAAAGAAGCAAAGATTGCTGTGAAAGTGTAATTTAAGTATAAGTATAATTACTGGAAGTTAGGGTGCCCCATAGGTGCCCTTTTTTAATGCAACAGCCGCGTAAGTATTGTTGCGAAACGTTATAGCTCATTAAAGATTTTCAGTAAAATTACGTGATTTTCATGAAGATAACAAAAGTGTGAGTTGTCAAAGTAAAAATGTTGTTATGATTGCTGATTAAAGCGGCTAAACAATATATCTAGATACAGATTTTTTGTAGCGGCTTGACCAAGAAGTTAGTGGAGGAAGTTCATTTGTCACGTCGAAATTTATTCACCTCCGAGTCTGTAACCGAAGGACACCCAGATAAAGTTTGCGACCAAATCTCAGACACTATTCTGGATGCACTGCTGGCACAAGACGCACAAAGTCGTGTTGCAGCAGAGGTTGTAGTTAACACAGGCATGGTAGTTATTACAGGTGAAATTACTACAAAAGCAAATGTTAACTACGTGAAATTGGTACGTCAGAAAATCGCTGAAATTGGCTATAACGATGCGGATAATGGCTTTTCTGCTACCAGTTGCTCGGTTTTAGTCGCGTTAGACGAACAGTCACCTGACATTGCCCAAGGTGTTAACACTGCTCAAGAAACCCGCGAGCAAAGCAGCGATGAAGCTTTTGACTTGGTTGGCGCCGGCGACCAAGGTATTATGTTTGGTTTCGCTTGTAACGAAACTCCAGAATTAATGCCTTTGCCAATTAGCTTATCTCACCGTATCGCGCGCCGTTTGGCAGTTGTTCGTAAAACCAAACAGCTACCTTACCTGCGTCCAGATGGTAAAACCCAAGTTACCGTCGTTTACGAAAACGGGCGCCCAGTTGGTATCGACACAATTCTAATTTCAACTCAGCACGATGCCACAATTGGTGACATCACCTCAGAAGCTGCTGTCCAAGCCAAAATTAAAGAAGACTTGTGGGGCGCTGTTGTTGAACCTGTGTTTGGAGATTTAGAAATTAAGCCAGATGCACAAACTCGCTTTTTAGTCAACCCTACAGGTAAATTTGTAGTTGGTGGACCACAAGGTGATGCTGGTTTGACCGGACGCAAAATCATCGTTGATACCTACGGCGGTTACTCACGACATGGTGGTGGCGCCTTCTCTGGCAAAGACCCCACAAAAGTTGACCGCAG
>NZ_JBXXZH010000509.1:0-2255 GCF_059640475.1 Calothrix sp. CBUCES-K 9914 | reverse complement strand
AAACAAATTCGTCGCACTACCAAAGATTTACAAAATCAATTTGACTCTGTACGTCAAGGTAATTTGGGTGTACAAGCTACTGTATATTCTGAAGATGAGTTTGGACAGTTGGCTGCGGGTTTTAATGAGATGACCCGTGTGATTTTTACTACGACGAGTGAAGCTACACGCAAGGCGCAAGAACAAGAAGAAGCCAAAGAAAATTTGCAACGCCAGGTTATTCGGTTACTCGATGATGTGGAAGGCGCCGCACGGGGTGACTTAACGGTGCAAGCTGAAGTAACAGCGGACGTTCTAGGCGCCGTTGCGGATGCTTTTAATTTAACGATTCAAAACCTAAGAGATATTGTACAACAAGTTAAAGTTGCGGCAAAAGAAGTTACGAAAGGCGCCACAAATTCTGAAACGTTTGCACGCGCGCTTTCAACAGACGCATTACGACAAGCTGAAGAACTCGCTGTGACTCTTAACTCTGTACAGGTAATGACAGATTCTATACAACGTGTGGCAGAAGCTGCACGGGAAGCGGAAACTGTCGCGCGCGATGCTAGTTCTATTGCTCTGAAGGGTGGAGAAGCTGTTGAAAACACCGTTGCGGGTATTTTAGAAATTCGAGAAACAGTTGCAGAAACCACGCGCAAAGTAAAAAGGTTGGCAGAGTCTTCGCAAGAAATTTCTAAAATTGTGGCATTAATTTCTCAAATTGCTTCGCGAACAAATTTACTTGCTTTGAACGCGAGTATTGAAGCAGCACGCGCGGGAGAAGCAGGACGAGGATTTGCAATTGTAGCAGATGAAGTGAGGCAATTAGCGGATAAATCAGCGAAGTCTTTAAAAGAGATAGAACAAATTGTAATGCAAATTCAAAGCGAAACGAGTTCTGTAATGACAGCGATGGAAGAAGGTACACAACAGGTTATTACTGGAACCAAACTTGCCGAAGAAGCAAAACGTTCCCTCGATAATATTATCCAGGTTGCCAACCGTATCGATATATTAGTGCGTTCCATCACCGCTGACACAGTAGACCAAACCGAAACATCGCGCGCGGTTGCTTTCGTTATGCAGTCTGTGGAGTTAACTGCACAGGAAACTTCCCAAGAAGCACAGCGAGTAAGTGGTGCTTTACAACACCTAGTTGGAGTATCGCGCGACCTTATTGCGTCAGTGGAACGGTTCCGTGTTGAAACTGCTGAGTCAAGATAAAGAGTGCTGAGTGCTGAGTGCTGAGTGCTGAGTAGGAAGAGGAGAAGAGAGTTAAAGAGTTATAATTTTTAATTTATTATTCCTTACTTCTTACTTCTTACTCCTTACTCCTTACTCCTTACTTCTTACTCCTCACTCCTTACTCCTTACTTACTCAGCACTCAGCACTCAGCACTCATTACTAAAAAAAAGATTATGTTACCTGAACAACAACAACGTATATTAGGCTATTTTATAGAAGAAGCTAGAGACCATTTAAATACGATTGAGCAAGGTTTGCTGAATTTGCAGTCAACTTTAAATGACCCGGAAATGATCAACGAGGTTTTCCGCGCGGCTCACTCGATTAAAGGTGGCGCCGCGATGTTAGGATTGAGTAGTATTCAGCGAACCTCACACCGTTTAGAGGACTGCTTTAAGGTGTTGAAGGAAAATCCAATTACTGTTGACCAAAAGTTGGAGTCGCTGTTTCTTGGTGTTTCTGATACTTTAAAAGCTTTGTTAGAACATCTTTCTGGCCCGTTTGGTCTCTCGGAAGAAGCTGCTAACACTTTGATGAGTGAAGCTGAACCTGTTTTTGGATGGCTCAATGAACATTTAGAGTCTCTTTTGAGTACTACTGGTGGTACTAATATTAAGGTTAGTACTTTACACGAACCTGAACAAGTACCTGTTGTTAATACACCTGTTCCAAGTGCAATTGATTGGCAGCAGTTTCAAAATCAGGTGCTACAAAAGTTACGCGATATGTTACAGTTGTTCAAGCAAGATGCTACGACTGCTTCTCGTAAGGGTTTATCTGCTTGCTGCGAATATCTGGCTGTGATTGGTAATGATTTAAAGTTAACTAGCTGGTGTCACTTGTGTAAAGGCGCCGCAAGAGCAGTCGAAAATCCTGATAATAGTTATTTGACGCTGGCAAAGGTTATAATAACAGAGATTAAAGCAGCACAAGAGTTGGTATTGGCTGGAAGAGACTCAGAAATTACTATCAGTCCACAGTTGGAAGTTCTCATATCTTTACCAGATATTGAACTGTTGGAATTAAG
>NZ_JBXXZH010000508.1:0-2260 GCF_059640475.1 Calothrix sp. CBUCES-K 9914 | reverse complement strand
GTGAAAGCACTGTATTTGGCGTTACATTGCTTGATAGTAATAGCTTGAAAGCACCCTACCCAATGCGCGTTGGCGCCTCAAAATGCGTGAAATAGTGCCATTCTATAGTAGGGTGTGTGACGCTACAAGTCCTATTGCTACGTCGAAGTTCTTTCTAGCGTCACACACCGTCATTCTCTGTGGTGCGTCGAAGCACATGATTTTTCGTGATATTGAAAATTGTAACGGCTTTGACACACCCTACCCAACATGTCAAAATTAATGACACGAACCACTATTTATAAAGATTTTCCTAGAGGATATATTTGTATGCGATTTATCCTCTAGGAATTTTAACGCATACTAGAGAGAAGCCTTACTTATAATTTAATGCTTTTGTAAATCGATTTACTAAATCAATAATGTCATCTTTACGCGCGATTTGGTCTATCCAATCTTGGGGTATATTTTCCACACCATAATAAATACCTGCTAACCCACCCGTCACTGCTGCTGTTGTATCAGTGTCATATCCCAAATTTACTGCTTTAAGTACAGCTTCAGAATAAGAAGAACTATTTAAAAAGCACCACAGTGATGCTTCGAGTGTATCAATTACATATCCATCCGAACTAATTTCCTCTATTGGTAGTTTATCAATGGCGCCGTTAAAGACTCGCTCGAAATGCTGCATCTGTGTACTATACTCAGAACTACTATAAATGTTCTCAACTTTGGACAAACCTTCTTGGTAAGCTTTATGAGGTTCGGCACCTTTTAGTAAAGCCACAGCAATACTGGTGTAGATACCGCACGCAATTTGTGACCTAGGGTGAGCATGAGTAATACATGATACTTGATGTACCCGTTTGATTAATTCAGAAAATTCTAATTCTCTATATAAATAAGCCATTGGCAAAATTCGCATCAACGACCCATTTCCATTACTGTTCTCAGTTTTACCTCCTGCGTCTACGGGTGAGGCGCCTTGCTTCCAATTTACAATAGCCATAAACGTAGTATTGCCAACGTCAAACACTTCCCCTCTAGCAGTCCAATAGCTTTCGTGATACCACTGCCAAAACGACTTTGCTATAGCATCAAGGGAAAACCCATTACACAAACTTTCTGCCAAGCAAAAAGTCAACGAACTATCATCCGACCATGTACCAGGTGGTTGATCCCAGGTGCCGTAACCCTGCATTGATGTTACAGGCAATGCTGTTCTTTGGGCACGATTTGTAAATTCTACAGGAACCCCTAAAGCATCACCAACACAAACACCTATTAAACCAGATAAAACTTTATTTGTACTTAACATTTTTGCTCCTCAACTACTGCGTATCATTTATAACTTATTTGTTCCTGAAAGTGTGACAGAAAAAAAAGTGTCATCTAAAACATCTAATTATCCTGTGTTTTCGCTAAAAGACTGTATTACTAATATTTTTGTAATATTATTTACTGACTGTTACTGTTTATAAATTACAAATTAGACCTTAGAAAAGCTGAAAAATGACTGGAACCTTTTAGTATTTTTTTCGACCTTGAATATAAAGCGATACTTACAAATTAGGTTAAAAATATGAAAGGTGTGATGAAGTCTTTTGTGACAATTTCTGCATTGTCCGCTTTAGCAATTGCTCCCATTTTTATGTCTGCTGGTTCTGCTTCGGCAGAGTCTAAAAAAGGTACTGACGCAAGCTATGTTGGTGTTGGTGTTGCTGCTGGTGTTACCAACGGTGGTCAAAATGGAGACGCAGCAACTTTCGGTGGTAATATTGTCGGTCGTGCTAAGTTGGGTAATTCACCATTTTCCGCGCGTGGTCAAGTTAACTTCAGCGACCAAACCAGCGCAATTATTCCTCACGTAACTGTAGACGTACCCGTCGCAAAGGGTACTAACGTCTATGTTGGTGGTGGTTATCAATTTGTTGAAGAAGATGGCAAACCAACTCCTAGCGGCAACAAAGATGGTATTGCTGTTGTAGCTGGTGTTGAGTCAGAAGTAGCTAAGAATTTCCTCATCTATAGCAACGCGACTGTTGGTGTCAACGCTTATAAAAATAGCCCTGCTTCTGCCGTTAGCGTTAACACAGGTGTTGGCTACCGCTTCAGATAAATATGGGCGCTCTTCCCAATTGGTAGGGTGGAATGGCACTTACTTAACGATGTTTATGGTGCGTGAAAGCACTGTATTTTGTGTGCTTATTGATTGATAGTAATAGCTTTCACGCACCCTACTCCAATTTATTGGCGCCTCAAAATGCGTGAAATAGTG
>NZ_JBXXZH010000507.1:0-2301 GCF_059640475.1 Calothrix sp. CBUCES-K 9914 | reverse complement strand
GCAACTCGTGCGACGTTAGAAACAATTCGTGAACGTATTGTTGGAGATGAAGCAAAAGACCTAGCTTCGCAGTTGCCAAAAGAATTAGGTGAATATTTACACGGACGCGAAGGTGAAAATGGCGCCCATTTTGGATGTAAAGAGTTTATTAAAATGGTTAGCGAAAAAGAGAGTGTTTCTACTGAAGTCGCAACAGAACACGCGCGCACTGTGTTTAGTGTGTTGGAACAAGCGGTTTCAGCAGGAGAGTTTGAGGATGTACGTTTAAACTTCTCAGACGACTACAACGAAATATTACCTAATTCAAAAAAAGAAATCACTGCGCGCGGGTGAGTTTAAGCATATAGTCAACCAAGCAAGATTAACTATAAATATCGGAGGCAACATGACGAGTTTAAATAGCCATTCAAAAAAGAAAGTAGCTATCCTCATTGAAGCTAATGTAGAAGATGCAGAGTTTGAAGTACCGTACAATGCATTTAAGCAAGCGGGGATGGAAGTGGTAGTTCTTGGTTCTCGGATGAATGAGACTTATAAAGGCAAACTTGGTAAAGCTTCTGTTAAACCTGATGGTACTACAAGCGAAGCTATTGCTGCTGAGTTTGATGCGGTGGTTATACCAGGTGGCATGGCGCCGGATAAAATGCGCTGTAACCGAAATACAGTAAGATTTGTGCAGGAAGCAATGGCACAAAATAAAATCGTCGCTGCTGTTTGTCATGGTCCACAACTATTGATAGAAGGTGACTTGCTCAAAGGTAAGAAAGCCACCGGATTTATGGCTATCCGTAAGGATATAATTAACGCAGGCGCCAATTATGTTGACGAGGTGTTAGTTGTTGACGGTAATTTGATTACATCGCGTCAACCTGGAGATTTAGCTATATTCACTACAGCTGTTTTGAGTCGCTTAGGATATGGTGGTAAAGATGTGGCGTTACCATCTGAACGTGATAAAGACGCTGATTGGTGGAAACTAGCTGATGCTTGGGGTGGTTCCACTAAGGGTGAAATAGTAAAAGCATTAAATACAGCTTTAGCTGGTGAAAAATATTCGCTCGAAGCGCTCGAACAATATACACAAAAAGAATCTGACGCAGAAATTAAATCACTCTTTGGAGAGATAATTCAAAATAAAGGGCGCCATATTCAGTATTTAGAGGCACGTTTAGATCAACTAGGTGAAAAACCTTCATTGGTTGCTAATATAGCTAACCAATATGCAAAAGTTAAAACTGCGCTCACAGGTAGTGATGATATATTCCAGTTACGTTCTGCATTAGGTGACTTACAAACAGGTATCGGCGACTTAAGTAATTTAATACCTTCTACAACCGACCCAGTATCAACAGCCATCTTCGCAGAAATAGTTAAAGACTTAATCACGTTTGAACAGCGTTTAGTCGAACTTTACCGCGTCAAACTTGGTAATGCGGTTAAACCAGCTAACCCAACTACAGGCGCCGTTGTAACTATGTAATTCTTTGTTTTTCTGTGTCTCTGTGGTAATAAAAAGAATTTACCACAGAGACACAGAGAGAAAAAATATATTTAAGTTTGTATGGAGTAGATAAAGTGGCATCAACATCAGAAAATATAAGTAGTAATCAAAACGAAGCAGGAGATACCGAGCGTTGGGCTTCGTTAATTGGCGGTGGTGCAATGGTATTAATGGGCTTAAAGCAGCGTTCACTACGAGGAGTGTTAACTGCTGTAGCTGGAAGTGGTTTACTTTATCAAGGTGTAAAGAAGAAAAGCACTATTCAGCAAGCACAAGAAGCTATAGGGATAGGACAAGTTATTAAAGTTGAAAAAACGGTAACTATCAACAAACCTGTGGAAGAGTTATATAGTTTTTGGCATAACTTTGAGAACTTGCCCAACTTTATGAAGCACCTCAAAGAAGTTAAAGTACTTGATAACAAACGTTCACACTGGGTTGCAACGGCGCCATTAGGTACAAGTATTGAGTGGGATGCTTCCATTCTTGAAGACCGTGAAAATGATTTTATTTCTTGGGCTTCAGCAGAAGATGCCGATGTGGAAAACTCTGGGTTTGTAAGGTTTAAAAAAGCACCTGGTGATAGAGGCACTGAAGTTAAAGTAGTTCTGGAATATACCCCCCCAGGAGGCGCCTTAACAGCGGTTTTCGCCAAACTGTTTGGCGAAGAGCCAGAACAGCAAATAGGAGATGACCTGCGTCGCTTCAAGATGTTGATGGAAGCAGGGGAAATAGCCAGCACTGAAGGACAACCACGAGGAAAGTAAGAAAGTGAAGAGTGCTGAGTGCTGAGTAAAGAG
>NZ_JBXXZH010000506.1:0-2324 GCF_059640475.1 Calothrix sp. CBUCES-K 9914 | reverse complement strand
CATATCACCTAAGTAGCGAGGCTTGCCTTCCCTAAAAAGAGTTTCCCTAACAGCAGAGTTTATACCGTCCGCTCCTATCAACAAATCGGCATGCGCTTTTTTATCATCATTAAAGTATATATCTACACCGTGATTATCTTGTGTAAAGTCAATACAGCGATGATTGAGGTGGATATTATTACTTGGAATTTTCGATGCGAGTATTTGCTGTAAATGCCACCACCAAACAGTTATCAAAGGAAAACCGTATTTATCCTGGTATATACTGCCTTTGCTTGTTCTTATTGTTTCACCTTGATTGTTTTTTAAAACACTTTGGTTAACTTCACATGCGGAACTCTTAATCAAGGATACGATTCCAGGTTCAATTGAATCAAGGCATCTTAAACCATTGGGCAGCAAACCAAGACCTGCTCCAACTGGGCGAAAATCTTGAGCTTTTTCGTACACTTGCACGTCGTAACCAAGTTTTCCCAAGGCAATAGCACAAGCTAAACCACCAAGACCTGCTCCAATAATAGCTATTTTCTTGACTTGCACATCTTGTTGCATATCTCGCATGAATCTACGTTTTTAATGTTTACAAATATATTTTAAGGCGCCACTAACTTAAAGTTTACGAGGGCAGCAGCAAGATTTACACTTTTCTATCCAAAATAAGTTTATTCGTTACATTCGTTACAGCATTTTCCGACTAGTTCTATCTTTGAGATGAAGACTGTTGACACATCTACCAAAAGAAGCAGTTTATTTTACCGAATTGATAAATTAATTTTATATTGTTCAGTTTAACCCTTTGATAAAGATGGTAAATAACTATATTTACTTACAGTTATTTCTTTTTCCTCAGACCTAGTATTAGTTAATCTAAATTGTTAATAAATGTAACTGGCGATACATTTTATCTGAATATTTATCACATATATCTAAGGCTATCAAATAAACTCTGTTGGCAGAATATGCCTGAAGGATGAGAAATACGGCTCTTTTAGTGAGGTAAATACTACCGTAAGATATTGTTGGTTTTCTAACAGCGTGGCTAAACTTGAGATATGACAAAACTATGGGATATATCAGTAATAAATAATTTAACTAATGACATTTCTAGAGTTTTTTTGTTATTTTGTATTGAGCAGGACAGTTCAAGTCCTGAAACTCATATTAAATTACTGTTAATTCACAAGTTTGGCATGAATTCTATATATTCACTTTGCTTTGTGTTGAGTCTTATATAATCTGCTATACACAAAACAGATATTGAAAGTAACTAGAATCTAAATGCGTGGATTGATACGATGTAAACTAAGACCAGGAGAAAGCTTGCTACTATGATTACAACTAACGAAAGCCACATTATTCTTCCTGCATTTATCGATGGTGTTACAGCACAGCAACGAGTTAATAAAGAATTATTCGCGAAAAAGAAAATTGATTGGTTGCAACCGCTACGTAATAAACTCGATTCATTAGAAATCGAAAACCGCGAATTTGCTAAACTTATTGCTAAATTAATTCCTGCACAGTGTCCTTTTGAGCGCGACATTACCCTTTTTGGTCGTAAGATAGCTCATATTCCGCCAATGTGCAAGTTAAATCCATTGTATGACCAGTTTGTTGGTTTGCGTTTCCGTGCTTTATGCTATTTAGTTGACAAGTGTGGTGAGGATATTCAGGCCTACTGCTAAGTTCAATATTAAGTTCAATATTAAACTAGTCAGACGATAAAAAAGATTCTACGAATACTCTGCTCCTCTCCGCATAAATTGCAAATAGTGTGCATAATCGTGATAGAGATTCTCAACAGCAATCCTCACGAGGCGCCGAAACTAATGTTGCTACATTTAAGTACATGGCAAGAAGTGGAAGCTTATTTACAGCAGTCACAAGGTATTATCTTGCCGATAGGTTCTACTGAACAGCATGGACCGACAGGATTAATTGGCACCGATGCAATATGTGCTGAAGCCGTATCTAAGGGTGTTGGTGAAGCAACTCACGCTTTAGTGGCGCCGACAATTAATGTTGGTATGGCACTACATCACACTGCTTTTCCAGGTACAATTAGCCTGCGTCCAAGTACAATAATTCAAGTGATACGCGATTACGTAACCTGTTTGGTAAAAGCTGGTTTTCGCAAGTTTTATTTTATTAATGGGCATGGTGGCAATATCGCCACGTTGAAAGCGGCATTTTCAGAGACTTACGTTTATTTAGAAGAATTACAGATACTTGATGCCAGTTTGGTTCAGTGCCAAGTGGCTAACTGGTTCATGTGTCGCGAGGTTTTGAAATTAGCGCACGAATTATACGGGGATCAAGAAGGT
>NZ_JBXXZH010000505.1:0-2419 GCF_059640475.1 Calothrix sp. CBUCES-K 9914 | reverse complement strand
CAATGGTGGCGCCAGCAGGGCCAATGTATCAAGCGGGTACTCTATCAGGCAACCCTCTGGCAATGACAGCGGGGATCAAAACATTGGAGTTGTTACAAAAGCCAGGTACTTACGAATACCTCGATAAAATTACCAAAAAATTAGCTGATGCCTTGTTACAAGTCGCCAAAGAAACAGGTCATGAAGCTTGTGGCGGTCAAATTAGCGGTATGTTTGGTTTATTCTTCACATCAGGTCCAGTACACAGCTACGAAGATGCGAAAAAGTCCGACACTGCAAAATTCGGACGTTTCCATCGCGGAATGTTAGAACACGGTGTTTACTTGGCACCTTCACAATTTGAAGCTGGTTTTACTTCAATATCTCACACCGATGAAGATATTGAACGGACTATCGCTGCCGCGCGAGAAGTAATGTCAAGTTTGTAAGTGCTGAGTGCTGAGTGCTGAGTGCTGAGTGCTGAGTGCTGAGTGCTGAGTGCTGAGTGCTGAGTATGCTTTTTGGGGAAGTTAATGACTTTCCCAATACAAAGTAATTTCTAAATTAGCTGTGTTAGCACCCTTAGCTAGTACAGCTGTTAACCTGCCTGAGTCTACACCAATATCTACACCAAACTTAACACTCGCTTTGTCAGGCTTGACTTTTTGGACTGTTTCGGAAATCTCCTTAGCTAGAGACTCGATAGTGCTGCTAACTTCACTAAATGGTCGAGTTTGCAACCCAATTTTGCGGTCACCGATCGAAGTTGCTTCAACTCGAACTATTGTACCATCTGTAAGCTCAACAGAAATTATTTTGCTTTGAAGTTCCATCTTCGTTTCACATACTTACTATGCTCTTATAGCATTTAAACATATGTCAAAAATATAACTTCGATAACAATACCAATACTGTAGAGTGTGTAACGCTATTAAAATCTTTCAACGAAGCGAATAATCTTGTAGCGTTACGCACCATCACTTATTTGAATTTTACTTTTTCATACCTTTATTATAGCTCTAGTAGGTGCGTGACGCTACAAGTCTTATAACTACGTTGAAGTATTTTTGTAGCGTCACGCACCCTACGGTTTTTATGTGCCACTTGCTCCCGTCCTAATTATAAATAATGTATTAAAGCAAACATTAAGTTTTTGTTAGCAAAAATTTAATTTTTCCCTTCACCAACATTCATTGCAGCAATTACTGCTTTTTGACTGACATCTTTATAAACACTGTCTAAATACCTCATAACAATATCAGCGGTTGATATTGGCGTACTTTCTTCATCTTTGGCTAAAGGAATTGAGCCTAATACTTCCAAAATTGTTTCACCTGTGGATGGTACGATTACAACTAAGGAAGATTCTAAAGGTTGATTATATTGCCAATAAGTATCAAGATTAATTGGATATTGTTTTTTTGATAATGCCTCAGTAGTATTAATTACTTCTAGTTGATTAACATTATCGTTATCTTCGATTTCTTGATTAACCTGTTCAGTATTAGTACTTAGATTACCAGTTTGATGCGCGCGCAAATTACGTAAATTGCGAATTAATTCTGCCTTCGTGCGTCCGCGTAATTGGAATAATACAAATGGGTCTTCGCTAAATCTATCACCCAATTGATAGTAAACAGCGGCAACATGCTTACAAGGGTTTGCCTTATCAGGACATGAGCATTTACTTCTAACGTCGGAAAGTCTAAATGGGAACAGTGACAACCCATTAGCTGTAAATACCTGTTCAATATTTTGCGGCATTTCTCCAGCTAACAGTTTAGCGGCAAAAATTGCCTTTTGCGACATCGTTTCAACTACATAGCCCCATTCTTCATCGCTAAAAGGGTCAAGGGAAAGCGAAACACTGTATGGTTCAACTTCGCTACCCTGTACTTTCGCTAAAACTTTGGCGCCTTTAAACTCGATACTTAAAACATTACCTTGCCGTGAGTAATTGCGTGCGCGTTCTAAACGCTTCTTAAAACGATAAGAGTCAAGTAATTCTAGCCACCGTTGTGACCACCATTCGCGACTTGCTTGTAAAGTATAATCAGACATAAGGAGTTAGGAGTTAGGAGTTAGGAGTTAGGAGTTAGGCAATGCCCATCTCACGAGGCACAGAGTAATCTAGACTCATTTTAATAATTTTCCTATTTTTTATCTTGAGAGGATGTTCAAATGCCAGAAACACAAGTTGGAGATATTAGCATTTATTACGAGGTGAAAGGCAGTGGATATCCACTACTCATGATCATGGGTTTAAGCTTTAGTCTTTTGGACTGGGGGGATGTGTTCCTTGATGAACTGGCGAAATATTACCAAGTCATTGTGTTTGATAACCGCGATTCTGGACGTACAAAAAGTCAGTCAACAGACAACTACACGACTGCTGATATGGCAAATGATGCAGCAGGATTGCTTAATGCTCTAGGAATAG
>NZ_JBXXZH010000504.1:0-2474 GCF_059640475.1 Calothrix sp. CBUCES-K 9914 | reverse complement strand
TAATTAACAGTGACGATAAGTTATACATTAGAAAATTAATTAATCACCAAGCTACTCGTCAAGCAATTATAGATAGTTTTCGCGAACATCTATGTCAAGCTACAAGCACTGATGTTGCACTCTTTTACTTTAGTGGTCATGGTTCGCAGGAAGAAGCAGCAGAAATATTTTGGCATATTGAACCTGACCATTTGAACGAAACACTTGTTTGTTGGGATAGTCGTACTGATCATATTTGGGATTTGGCAGATAAGGAATTATCTTGGTTAGCTAGCGAAATCTCCCAAAGTCATCCCCATTTTATTGTAATTCTCGATTGCTGCCATTCCGGAGGCGCCTTCCGCAGTCATCAGCAACATATAGGTACACGTTCTGTTACACCAAACTTAGCAAAACGACCACTATCAAGTTTTATTTTCGCCGATAAATTAAATCTTTCCAATTGGCAATCACTATCAAAAGACTATATTCTACTTGCAGCTTGTCGAGATACCGAAGAAGCTAGAGAACACTATAGTCAGAAAAGAGGAGTGTTTTCATACTTCTTACTCGATAGCTTACAGCGTCATGGTAATTTAACTTATCGCCAAGCTTTAAAGCGTACAAATGCATTGGTTAAAAGTTTTTACCCAACACAGTCACCTCAAATTGAAACCACTAACTCTAGTTTACTCGACCAACCTTTCTTTGGAGGCGCCATTAATCCTGTTTCTTATTTTACTGCGAGTTATGACAGCGCCAACGGTTGGAATATAGACGGGGGAGCAGTACATGGAATTGCTACATCTCAAAGAATAAGATTAGCACTTTTTCCAACTGGGGTCAAAAACATTCGTAATTTACAAGATGCTGTAGCTGTGGCAGATGTTGTAGAAGTTCTACCACAACTTAGTAAAATTAATATAGCAGGAGAAGGGCAACCATTAGACCCGCAGTTAATATACAAAGCTATAGTTATTAGTCCGTATTTATCGAATTTAAACGTTTATTTAGAAGGTGCAGAAATTGGTGTTAACTTCGCACGTCAGGCAATTCAACAAGCTTGTTTTGGAGAAACTTCACTATATATAAATGAAGTAGACACTGACTGTGATGCAGATTATTACTTACAAGCTATATCTGGACAATACCGAATTTTTCGGAAAAGCGATAATCAAGAGCTAATGCCTCCAATTCCTGATTATAATGTTGAAAGCGCGAGTTTAGTAATTCGCTCGTTAGAACATATCGCCCGCTGGATGAATATTGCCACATTATCAAATCCGGATAATAGTGAGATTCAGGGTGCTATTTTAATGCAAGTTTATCAAGAATCAGAAATATCAGATTATCAGATAAACTTAGAATATAAAGACTGGTTACAACCACCGCTAATTAGAATCAAGTTAACTAATATCAGTGATAAAGCTGTTTATTGTGCTTTACTTAATCTCACCGAACTTTTTGCAATTATAGCAATTTCTTTTGGATGTAGTCCAGGTGTTTGGTTAGAACCCTGTCAAGAAGTATGGGTTCAAGAAGGTAAATACTTTCCAATCACAATTCCTCAACATCTTTTACAACAAGGAGTTACAGTATATAAAGATATTTTAAAACTACTTGTCAGTACCAGTGAATTTGATGCTAGATTATTAGAGCAACCTAGTATCGACGAAAACCAAAAAAGAAGTTATAACGTGCGTAATTATTGGTATGATATACATCAAGTTATATCGCGTGCAATTACCTTTCAACCAGAAACGAAAGCTCCTCAAGCTTTAAATAGTTGGGCAACGCAAGAAATATTAATATTAACGTCGATTCCTAATTTATTAAGTAATAATGAAGAATTTTATCCAAAAACTAAAAGATTACTATTGACTGGTAAATTAAGTCTAATTGGTATTTTATCACTAGCTTCCCTTTTTATAGTTCTCGGATTTGTTGCTCTCAAAAAAACGCGCGAGGATAAGTTATATCAACCTACTATTTCAAGTTTAATAGTTAAGTTACCTTATTAGACACAGAGTTCACAGAGTAAATACTTATGTTTATTTAAAGATGAACATCCTGTTTTGGTGACTCCAACTCCAAAAAATGTACTTCCAACAGTTTTAACACCAGTATCAATACAACCAAAAATGAATACAGAACCTTTGATTCCTTGGTTAGTAAGTTCTCAAGATAAGCGTATCAAACTACAAGCGCTTGTTGCAACTGTATTAATAGCTGCTACTGCTTATGTGGGAATACGGGAAACAACTATTGTCGCAAAACGAGATAATTCGTATAAAGCAATATTAGCAGCGCAAGAAGTACAAAATGATGAAGCTGTTCTCAAAGCATCGAAGGATTTCTTTCAAAATCAATCTTTTCTTGCCAAAGATGAACGTATTCCACAAATAGCTCAAATTTATCAGGAGTCTTTAGTGCGTTGGTTTTCACAACAGAATAAAGCGGACATTAATCAAGATAAGCAGGAATATATAGACCTG
>NZ_JBXXZH010000503.1:0-2479 GCF_059640475.1 Calothrix sp. CBUCES-K 9914 | reverse complement strand
GAATGTTGCTTACTTAACGTATTAATGGTGCGTGAAAGCACTGTATTTGGCGTTACATTCCTTGATAGTAATAGCTTTCACGCACCCTACCCAATGCGCGTTGGTGCCTCAAAATGCGTGAAATAGTGCCATTCGGCAGTAGGGTGCGTAACGCGCTTAACAATATTTCAACGAAGCGAATAATTTTGTAGCGTTACGCACCATAAATATCTAGATTTTCGGATGCTTCTGTAACAGAGATTTGCAGCATAACAGTCGCACTCCGCCACGATTACAATTTGATTTTAGCTTTTTTAACCTAATATAGTCACAATCATGAGTTGGTGCGTGACGCTACAAGTCTTACATCTACGTTGAAATTTCCTTAGTAGCGTCACGCACCCTACGGTTTTTATGTACTTTGTAGGACAGGCGAGACGCCTATCCTACGGGATTTTTTTAACCTATAGAAGGAATGAATTAAGCCTTTGACCGTTGTATCATAGAGCTTCTGCCTGTGGTTTCTCTGTAACAATGCGACACGAATCGAAACGTAAATCCTCGGCGCCTTCTTTAAAACGGGTGCTAAAAATCCTAAATACTTATCGCTTACTAGTACTAGGCGCCATTATTAGTTTAGTGCTGTTAATTACAATCAATGCTATAACTCCACAGCTTTTTCGCTGGGGAATTGACGAAGGTATCGCTAAGGGTAATCTTGATGTTATATTCAAATGTGCCCTGTTTCTCGTTTTAGCAGCATTTGGACGAGGTTTATTTAGTTTTGGGCAAAGCTTTTTCTCAGAAGCAACTTCACAAAATGTTGCTTATTATCTACGCAATCAAATTTTTACTCAAACTCAGTATTTAAGCCAAACTTACTATAACCGCACCTCTTCTTCACAAATACTAACGCGCGTCACCAGCGATATCGAGCAAATTCGTACTTTTATCGGCACAAGTTTACTTCAGGTTGTCAGTGGACTAATTACTTTAGTTGCTAGTGCCTCTATTTTACTTGTAATGAATTGGAAGTTGGCACTAATAACACTAATTTCTATACCGATAGCAGGGTTTGTGCTGGGACGCTTCTTTAAAAACAACTCACATTTATTTAAACTTGTCCAAGCACAACTTGCTAACCTAAACGGTGTTCTCGAAGAAAATTTACTCGGTGTACGGGTAGTCAAAGCATTTGTACGCGAACATTCAGAAGTATCAAAGTATACAAATTTCAACGGTGAATTGCTAGCGTCAAACATGAAGACGGTAAGGGTATTGCGGAATGTTTTCCCAGTTCTATTTTTACTAGGTAACTTCATTACTTTAACAGTTTTAGGATTTGGAGGCGCCGAAGTCATAAATAAACAACTATCTTTAGGTACACTAGTTGCATTTAATTCATATTTAGCATTTATTCTTCAACCAGTGCTGCAAATAGGTTTTGCGTCTGGAGTTATCGCACAAGCATCAGCTTCCGCAACGCGCGTGTATGAAGTTATTGATACACAAGTAGAAATTCATAACCGTGCGAATGCTATTACTTTAAAAACATGTGCTGGTAAAATAGAATTTGATAACGTTTCTTTTCGTTATCCAGAAGCTAATACTGATGCCCTCAAAAAGGTTTCATTTACAGTTGAACCAGGTGAATTTGCCGCTATTGTAGGGATGACGGGAACAGGTAAAAGCACAATTGTAAATTTGATTCCCCGCTTTTATGATACAACATTAGGCGCCATTAGAATTGATGAATACGATGTACGTGACTTAGCGCTTTCTAGCTTGCGTTCTCATATTGGTTTAGTCTTCCAAGATGCAACTTTGTTTTCTGGAACTATCCGCGACAATATTGCTTATGCTGTTCCAGAGGCGCCTATTGAAAAAATTATCGAAGCTGCAAAATTTGCGGCTATTGATGATTTTATCAGCAGTTTACCCGATGGTTACAACACAATTGTTGGCGAACGAGGTATTGGTTTATCTGGAGGACAAAAACAGCGAATAGCTATCGCGCGTACTTTACTCACCGACTTCAGTATTCTTATTCTCGATGATAGTACTTCTGCTGTCGATGCTAAAACAGCAGCATTAATTCAATCTGCTTTGAATAACTTAATGCAAAGGCGCCGTTGTACAGTAATAATGGTGGCTCAACGTCTCAGTAGTATCCGCAATGCTGACCGTATATTGCTGCTTGATAAAGGTGAGTTAGTCGCACAAGGTACACATGAAGAATTATTACAAAATCAACTTTATGCTGCAATTTTAGACTCACAACAAAAACTTGCAACCATACCATAACAATCATACGATAATAACCATACGATAAACATTTATCCACGTAGAGACGCAATTAATTGCGTCTTTACAAAGCACGATTTTACGAATGATTTAGAATTACTATATACAGGCACCGCTACATAATATACGCGCGCTTGCTCCTTCAAATTTAATTATTAAGACTTTATAAAGAAAGTATATATCGCAAATTTTTTGT
>NZ_JBXXZH010000502.1:0-2514 GCF_059640475.1 Calothrix sp. CBUCES-K 9914 | reverse complement strand
GAGGGAGAAAAACCCTGATGTGGAACCAGCAGAGGTTTTACTAGAGAAAATTCGTTTAGAACGGCGCCGAAAAAAACAAACAGAAATTGATATAAGCCAATTACCTGATTTGCCTGATAGCTGGGTTTGGTCAACTCTAGAAAAGTGTTTTGATTTAGAAAGAGGACGATTTTCTATTAGACCAAGAAATGACCCTAGTTGCTATAACGGTTCTTATCCATTTGTACAAATAGGCGATTTACCACGTGAAGGAGGAATTATTGAAAGTTATTCTCAAACCCTCAATGAAAAAGGTTTAAGTGTTAGTAAAATGTTTCCAAAAGGAAGTGTTTTGATTGCTATTGTCGGTGCCACAATCGGAAATACAGGTATTCTTGATTTTGATAGCTGCTGCCCAGATAGTTTAGTAGCAATTCGCTCTGAAGACTATGAGTTATCCAAATATATTGAATATTATATGCGCTCGAAAAAGTTTATAATTCGCTACGTATCGTATGCTTCAGGTGGTCAGCCAAATATCAATCTTCAAACTCTTAATCCTTACCCATTTCCTTTGCCACCTTATGATGAAATTATAAAAATTAATAAGCGTTTAGATACTTTATATAAATTTGTAGATGTAGTTGGAGTACAGATGATTCAAATTTATAAACAAACTGACCAACTCGACCAATCTATATTAGCAGAAGCATTTCGCGGCGCCCTAGTCCCCCAAGACCCCAACGACGAACCAGCATCAGTGCTACTCGAACGCATCCGCGCGGAACGAGAGAAAAGTACTGGCGCCACTCCTAAACGTAGTAAAAAGACTAAACCTATTAAAGAACCAATACAAATGGAATTGGAACTCGAATAATTATTATTTGTTGGGGAACTTCTGTAGTTAAAATGTTAAAGTAGAGACGCGCGCATGTAACGTCTCTACAAACCAATATTTTATTATTCAGTTGCGGGTTGATAAATTTGTCGCAACTCTTCTACTGTAGCCGTAGTTTCTATTGCTTCTAATATTGCATCTAAAGTATCAACGTCCTCGATTGCTTCAATTTCTGGTAATAAATCTTGACCACTGTTGCTAAATTTTAGCCTTAATCCCAAGGATATACCCTTTAAAAGTGCTTCTTTTTTACCTTTCTTAATACCATTGCGTTCAATAGAAATTACGTATTTCATGGGTCGTCTTACCAAAGCGTTGTTGTATTTATTTATTAAATTCTGCATTCCAAAAAAGGTGCTTGAGTTACACACGCTCCGGAACTAAAGTGTATCTACACTTATTTGATGAATTCCAGAGCGCGTTGTATCGAATTTTATTATTCAGTTGTGGATTGATAAACTTGACGCAACTCGTTTACTGTAGCTGTAGTTTCTATCGCTTCTAATATTGCTTCTAAAGTATCAACGTCCTCGATTACTTCAATTTCTGGTAATAAATCTTGACCACTGTTGCCAAACTTAAGCCTCAATCCCAAGGATATACCTTTTATAAGTGATTTCTTGCTTGCATTTCGCTCAATAGAAGTTACGTATTTCACGGGTCGTCTTGCCTCCAGTTGTTGTACTTCTCTATCAAACTCTGCTTCCAACTCTGCTGGTAATGTCATCATCCAGTCAATGAAAGCAAATAAATTGATAACGTCTTGTTCTTCCAACCCCTGCTCGTACAATCTCCGTATTAAAGCCAGTTTTTGTACTTTACGCTCGCTACGGTTACTGGTAGTATTAAGTGCTGCCAGGTGTGCCATAACTACAGTAGCAAAGGGATTACCATTGTTTTCGAGCTTCCGATAATCTTTGCTGATAATCTACTAATTTAACAATTGGAAACTGAAAATTCAATGTACACCCGAATAAATCATAACCGAACTGCGACGGTCTCCAATTTGGGTTACTATCTGCGAGAACTGCGACAGACATTACCGACTTCTTATACTTATCGTAGATGCGATAGTTATAAGTATACATCCGCGCGGCAAATTCTTGTTCTTCCTGAGATTGCACCTCGACGTGAATTAATACCCATTGTTCTTCACCGTTCTTTAAATATAATTTTACCAACTTGTCGGCAAAACGGCGCCCAATTTCTGCATCCTTGGTTACTTCTTCTAGTTCTTTATCGAGAAATTCTATTTTTTTCGTCCAGTCAATTTGGCTGTGTGCAGCAGGAAAGAAAAATACCATGAATTCTTCAAAGTAGTTTTGTAAAATATCCTTCCACGGAGAATCATACTTTGTTAGTGGGTTTTTTGGTTTATTATCGTTGGTCTCGTTAGTCTCGTTATTAACAGTCATATGAGTCAATAATTATTATTTGGATAAATTTAAATATACGATTAAATGTCAGCACTAAATATAAAAGTTTTACAAATGTTTGAAATTTAAAATAATCATTATTGGCTTGTATTAATCCATTTATATGAGGATGTTAATCCCCCCAACCCCCCTTAATAAGGGGGGCTATAAATGCTATTTTTCCCCTTACTAAAAGAGCGTACTTTCTTCTCTTGTTCCCCC
>NZ_JBXXZH010000501.1:0-2562 GCF_059640475.1 Calothrix sp. CBUCES-K 9914 | reverse complement strand
GGAAACCTCGACCGGCAACATCTATTGTTCCGCTAACAAATTTAAACTCACCCGCTACATCAACTGCTACTACACCACCAGTTGAACCATTCCAGTTAGGCGCCTCAATAGTACCACTGAGAGTTAAATTGTTATATTGCGGTACTCGAATAACTTGAAAACGTTTCTGTCCTTGATCACTTGCTCCTGAATTATCGGAGTTGGCATAACTATATTTTAAAGGGGAGCTAAGATTGATTGTGCCGCCACTACTAGAAACACTGTTCGTTGCAACAACATACTCAAAGTTACCAGCAATAAAGTTAGAAGATTTGCTCCCGTTAACTGTTCCATTTGTCGCATAATTAGTTTGTCCAGCTTGAGGATTAGTAGAGTTGCCATCACCGTATGAAGCTGTATTACTACTATCAATTTCGGCGCCTTGCATTTGGATAACTAATAACAAATCTCCTGGTTGAATACTATTTGAAGCTCCTACTCCATTTCCAACTACAATACTATTAGTCCCAGCATTAGCACCACTGCCCGCACCTGCAAAATAAGTATTTACTTGTACTGTTCCTGCAATGTAGTCTCCATCTTTACCAGGAACGCCACAAATCGCTTGATTTTGATTATCAACCTTATCAGCTTTTGCTGGCTGAGATAGTATCCAACATGGTTGTGTTAACAAAATTGTTGTAGCAAAGAAATGACTAATTCTTCTAAGCAAAACTGAATATTTCATGGTTTAGCACCTCCAATAACTGAAACATTAGTGGGAACAGATGCAGTATCTTTTTGTTTAGATTCTTGCGGTAGTTTGGGAACTGGTTTTTGTATTCCAAACCCATCAAATAATTCGTTCAACTTCAGCGTTAAACCAACATATGGTCCACCTGCTGAACGAGTCCCCGAAAAGTCACGGTCATCGACTCGACCAAATACATAACCACCTGCAAGTCTTAAATTGGGACTTAGGTAATAGCCTAATTCCGCAACAAATCCTGTTTCCAAATAGTTACCTTGATTTATCCAACGCGCTTCACCAACTAAGTCAGTGCTGTAACCTAATCTATAAGTCGCGCGCAGTTGAGCAAGATTTACTGTGCTAGTACCAACCAAATCATTAGCTAAATACGAAGTACTGTTACGCAGTGCATACTTTCCGTAGAATTCCCATTGCCAGTTTGGCGCGTATATTGCCTCTGCTGCAAAGGTATGGTCTGTCGCACCCGTCCCACTCCCCAACAAAATAGTGTCAGGAATAGTAGAAGGATTTTGTCGGTACTCATAACGTAGCAAAGCGTTTAATTTATCGTTATTGGGGTCACGGTAGGCAAGACCAATTTTTAAGTTAGCAGTGTCAGCAATACCAGATAGTTTCAGGTTGGATGAACCTGCTTGCTGGTAGCGTACTAAAGCAGTTAAAGCTGGAGATATTTTACCTGTAGCACCTGCGGAAATTACGGTATTATTTCCACCAGATGCACTTCGGTGTTGATACCTAGCACTAGCTTGGAAGTTCTTGCCATCGTTATATTCTATGCCAACGTTGTAGCTATCGCCACCTTGAAACCCGAGGGATGAAGCGCTTTGTCCAGCAGCATAAGGTTGAATAAATTGTTTTCCGGCGCCTGTTATACCAAGAAAATCTCCAAATACATGTTCGTATGCTAAATCTAACTTTAATCCTGGGGAAATTTGCCAGCGCTGGTTTAAACCTATCGCACCTTGCACAGTCATTCCATTGGCGCCACCAAGAATTCCGTAACGTCCAGTTAAACTTGTATCGCTGCCTAATTTATATTCACCGTCCAAGTCTAAACTAGTTATAGAGTTTCCAGCAAATTGTCCGCGACTATAGAATTGCTGTCCTAATCTTAAATTAATACCTGGGAATAAACTCCAATTTAAACCGAGTACAGTGCGGTCGGGGTAAACAGCATCAGTATTATCCGAAAGGGTTAACTCATTTTGTGCCAGAAATGTAAGTTTTTGAGTGATGGGAAAAGTTAAACGCGAACGAAGTTGGTCTGATGTACCGCTAGACTGTGTAAGAATTCGGTCGGTTCTGTCACGATGTAATAAATCTACGTCAACTGTAGCTTTACCTAATTGTTGTTGAATACCTGCTGAAACAGTAGTCAATGAATTATCTACTCTAGCACCAGGTAATGCTTCAGTGCGTGGTCTAAGTAAATCTTCTAAAGTATTTAATATACGTGGCGCCGTTCCTTCGTTGTCTTCATGGTCGTACTGTAACCGGAATCTAGTAGTTTGTGAAAGTATTCCAGCCAAAGAAGCACCATAACGAGTTTGTCCAGGTACAAAGCTGATAGTGGCATTGTTTGCAAACCCTGTATCAGCTTTACGATAATATGCGCGCGCTTGTAAACCTCTAATAATTTCACTCGAAGCTTCCAGACGGTAAGCAGAACCACTGACTTCACCTACTACATCAGAGTTGTTACGCGAGTTAGCATATTCAGCAATTACATTAGTATTAGAACTAAGCGATATTAAAGCATCTGCACCATATAACTCAAAGTCGCGCACACCTTGATTTTGATATAAATAAGT
>NZ_JBXXZH010000500.1:0-2564 GCF_059640475.1 Calothrix sp. CBUCES-K 9914 | reverse complement strand
TTTAGGGCGCATTCACCCAGCTAGTGCCTGCTCCAGCAGTTCTTAAATCTGGCGAAGGTATTGTTTGATAGGATGTAGTTTTAATCTCAGACTCGCTAAATATTCTTCCATTGCCAATCTCGCTTCTACTAAAAAACTCCTATCACCAGAAAATAAAGCAAAATCATCGACATAACGAACATATTTACTAACGTTAAGTCGCTCTTTGATAAAGTGGTCGAAACCATTGAGGTAAACGTTGCCAAAAAATTGGCTGGTAAGATTACCAACAGGCAAACCGCGTCGTCTCAATAAAGGTGTAAGTAAATCATCCCCAGGAAAATATTCTATTATGGGGATTTGTGGATTACTGTTGTCAATAATTGTGTCTAATAACCATAAAGTGTCTTTACATTTGATTTTTCGACGTAACAAAGTTTTGAGGATTTCATGGTCAATACTGGGAAAGTACTTTTTAATATCGCACTGCAAAATATAGCGACTCGAACGTGCGAAGTTAGTAAAACGACGTAGCGCGCGGTGAGTACCATAGCCTAAACGATTAGCATAGGTATCATCTATATAAGTTCTTTCAAAAATTGGTAATACAATATTACAAAGTGCATGATGTACAACTCTATCTCGGTATGGCGCTGCAGAAATCATTCGTGGTCTTGGTTCTAATATCTCAAATGTTTTATAGGCGCCTGGTTGATATGTTTTTGATTCTAATTCATTTTGCATTTGCTCTAATTCTACTTCCCTAGAGTAAATAAATTTTGAAACAACCTCTTGATTTCGTTTACCTTTTTGTGCTTTATTCGCCGCTGAAAGTAAATTTTTATAGTTTGTAATTTGTGGATAAAGGTTGCCGTGTCTTTTCATAGTAAATATTATTAATTAGACAAGCGAAATTTATTATTGAGCTAAGTTTGATCCCCCCAACCCCCCTTATTAAGGGGGGTTAGGGGGGATTTTTAACTTATGCGTAATCAAACACTTTCAACACATCCTCTTAATTCATTCCAAAAATTATTGATTATCTTTATCTGTTTGCTGTTGCTTAATCCACCCACCTAAATCTCTACCTATTTCATTAATTTGCTTTCCAACATATTCAGAGCGTTTGTTATCAAAAAGATTAAAATCATGTAGCAATCTTGAAAAAAGCCGTAAAATATCTATTTTTGCATTCAACCGCTTTAACTTTTGTAACTTTTCACTATCATATCGCGCTTCTGACAAGCCTTCTAATAAATCATAAAGTCTGTTGGTGATTCTATCGGCAATGCCAAACTTATGGTCTTTAGGCATACGATTTAAAATCGGCACATACCATTTAATCAGTTCGTAGGTTTTGTTAATTATTGGTAATTCGCTCATTTCGCCTCTTATAATTTTTCTCTGCTCAACTGAATATTCAACTTACTACATAATTAACTTCCAAATCACAAGTCGTTACATGATGTCGCCTATCGAAATCCAGCTTAATGTTCTGTCGCAGATTTTAATACTGTTATGTATTGATACAAATAGTAAAGGTTAGTACTTTTATTAGACACAAGAACCTCTTCTACAAAAAATAGAGCTAATGTACTGTCTCTTTATATGGGAGGGGTTGAGAAATTAGGTTATGGGTCAGTTTTTCTATATAACGTTAAAAGTTAGTTCAAGTGGTACGACTGGAAATAAAGAAGATTGAATGATTATGGAATATATAGCAATCCTAAATGATTTGTAAAAACTCGCCCAGAAGCTGGAGGCGACCTCCCGCGCCCGGCTCGGCCGCAGCCTGGCGATCCGCCAGGTGGATGCCGGGTCCTGCAATGGCTGCGAGCTGGAAATCCACGCCATGTCCGGCGTGCTGTATGATCTGGAACGGCTCGGCCTGCGCTTCGTCGCCTCCCCCCGCCATGCCGATGTGCTGCTGGTGACCGGCCCGGTGACCCGCAACATGCGGGAGGCGCTGGAACGCACCCGCGCCGCCGCGGCGGAGCCCTGCTGGGTGGTGGCAGCCGGCGATTGCGCGGTGGATGGCGGCGTCTTCAAGGGCAGCTATGCGGTGGAAGGGGGCGTGGCGCAGGTGCTGCCGGTGGATCTGCTGATCCCCGGCTGCCCGCCCAGCCCGGCGCAGATGCTGGAGGGGCTGCTGGCGCTGATGCAGGCGCAGGGCTGAACCGAAGCCCGGCCGCGTTGCCGCGACCGGTGCTTTTTGGGCGCTGATCAGCCCTGGCGCGGCTGCGCCGTTTCAGCCCTGCCGCGACTGCGCCGCTTGGCGGGCGCGGCGCGGCTGGCCGGCCTGGCGTGCGGTCCGGGCTTCCGCGGTGCGGAGGCGGCGCGCCTGGCGGGTTTCGGCGCTGCGGCCCTGGCGGGCGGCGCGGGTTTCAGCGGTGCGCGCGCGGCGGGTGGCGCGCGCCTCCCGCGTGCGGCGCGGGGTGGTCGCGGCGCTGCGGCGGGTGCGGCGTGGGGTGGCGGCCTGGGGTGCCGCGGCGCCTTCGGTCACCTGCGGCGTGGGCGCGGACAGCGCCTGGGCGCCGGCCGGCGCGGTCAGCAGCAGCGGCGCGCCCAGCAGGGCGGCGGCGATG
>NZ_JBXXZH010000499.1:0-1477 GCF_059640475.1 Calothrix sp. CBUCES-K 9914 | reverse complement strand
TCCCGGGCTGCAATTTGCATGGACAGGAGTGTGCAAGTGGACATGGGCGCGCCAGGAACTGCCAGTTGCTTGGCCAGCACCGCCATGCCTGGCAGGGCACAGCCGAGCGCAGGCGCTAGTGCGAGCTGACTGTGTGTGCATCATTTGTTCGTGAATGTTGATGGAGATGTGGATGATCATCCAGAAATCTTGACACGTGAAGGTGTGACAGCTGTGGTGTTGCTCAACAGCTGCTGTTCCTCCTTGCACCTGGTGTGCCAGAGCACCCCACGACGGCCCGACTGATGCAAGACGCAACTCGTTCAAGTGGTAATCTGTGAAAGATCAAACCCTGGTTGTGCTAGAGGGCATCGGAAGATGCATGTGCCTCGGAATAACATGACCTTCCTGTCAGTCGGAAGGTCGGGTGCTACTCCCGAAGCTGGGCGGCGCACGAGGCAACGGATATAAGGATGTAAACTATCTCACTTAGCACCCATCGGCCACTTCACTGCATTAACACCGCAGCTGTAGTAGAGACAGGCGCGCACTCCACGCACCGGGGCCGCAGAGGCCTTTGGCCTTTTGCGCGCTGTCAACCATTACTGAGAGCGATGTTCCGATAAATTCAATTCTTCACAGACAAGCACAAGTTTAGGTTTCAGGCACCCACGTAAAGCTGTTTTAATCGCTGCTCTAACTTTTGCTGCTTTGTACCGAACATTCGATACAATTTAATGTACCGAACGTTTTGTACAATGTCAATAGGTTAGAGGAAAAAATTCAATGGATAAAATTGAAGCGTCTCGACGGTTAGTAAACGTATTTCGGCAGTATGGCTACGAAGGGGCTACTTTGTCCCGCATTTCAAAAGCAACGGGGTTAGGTCGTGCAAGCCTTTACCATCACTTTCCCAATGGAAAACAGGGAATGGCAGAGGCAGTGTTAGAGTATGTAAACCAGTGGTTTAATGAAACAGTTTTGAATCCGCTGCGCCTTGAGGGTGAACCACTAGAACGTATTCAGGCTATGAACTCTAGTCTTAAGCAATTTTACAATAGCGGGCAAGATGCGTGTTTATTAGCTGTGTTTAGTCTTGGTGAGTCAGATGATTTATTTCACAAGCAGGTAAGTGAGGCATTAAATGCTTGGATTGATAGTTTAGGGCAAGTGCTGTGTGAGGCAGGGTTGTCTGAAACAGAGGCGCGTCAGAGAGCAGAAGATGCTGTTATGCAAATTCAAGGTGCCTTAGTTTTAACGCGCGGACTCGATAGTACGGCGCCATTTGAAAGGGTATTGCAGCAACTTCCAAATAAACTTTTGCACCAAGACTAATTTTAATAGTAGTGGTGATGTAATTATCTTTACCACAAAGGGAAGAGGAAAAAACCACAAAGGCACAAAGGACACAAAGAAAGAATTGTTAATTAAGATGTAATACCAATTTAATATGAAGTCGCATATAATAGACTTATAAGCTTAATTTACCATAAGTACC
>NZ_JBXXZH010000498.1:0-2586 GCF_059640475.1 Calothrix sp. CBUCES-K 9914 | reverse complement strand
CGATGTCAACTAGAGGTGCTGCTACAAATGCGATGATGAAGCAGGTTGTTGCTGCCAACAGGGTAGGAATCATTAGTACGCCGAACCAACCAATGTAAAGGCGGTTTTCGGTGCTAGCGATCCAGCGGCAGAACTGTTCCCACACATTAGCGCTTTCGCGTCTTTGTAAGGTTGCGGTCATGTCTTTATGATTGCTCTATGTGATGAATGATTTAAGCGAGCCGTTTGACTTGCTTAATTAACAAATTAAATCTTTTATTGAGTTTTGTAAAGGTATTTAACTTAACATTTTGTTATATGTGAGTGAGTCTTTATATAGTTTACATTATGAAATGTAAAGTGCTTGGTTAAACAGTTACCTGTGTATAAAGACGTAGAGACGCGATTAATCGCGTCTCTACACAATCGGCGCCTTCTATAAAAACCCTATACTGCAATCATTTCGGCACATTAGATATTGACGTTCAACCTGGTGGCCAGCCCAGCGCGCGCCCACCTAATATATGGAGGTGCATATGGAAAACCGTTTGACCACCATCATTGCCAGTATTAATTACAACCCGATAGCCGTTAGTAAGCTTTTCACTTTCAGCAACTTTCTTAACAGTCTGTAACAAATGACCGAGAAGTTCAGTGTCATCGGTTTGAGCATCGGGGAGCGCGCGTATAGGTTGTTTGGGAATTACAAGGATATGTACAGGCGCCTGTGGGTTAACATCTCGGAAGGCAAGCGCTAAATCATCCTCATAAACAATGTCCGCAGGTATTTCGCGTCGAATAATCTTGCCAAAAATAGTGTCTTGGTTGGTCATGTGCAATTTAATGATTTAGTAAACCATTTGTCATTCGCCAATTGTCAATGATAAGACAAAGGAATATTGCTATAATAAAAGGCCATAAATATAAATGCTAGCAAGGGTTTGGAGTGCGTCCGTAGTTGGAATTGATGCGGTAAAAGTAGGTGTAGAGGTGGATGTTTCAGGCGGATTACCTGGAATAATTATTTTGGGATTACCTGATGCTGCAGTACTAGAAGGTAAAGAAAGAGTTAGGGCAACTTTAAAAAACGCTGGGTTTGGATTTCCCACTAAGAAGATTGTAATTAATTTGTCTCCTGCTGATTTACGTAAGGAGGGGCCTAGTTTTGATTTACCTATTAGTGTGGGGATTTTAGCTGCATCCGAACAAGTAAGTGCCGATTTACTAGGTGATTATTTATTCTTGGGTGAAGTCAGTCTTGATGGTAGCTTACGTCCGGTTGCGGGAGTATTACCAATAGCAGCATCCGCACGCAGTATGGGTATTACTGGGTTAGTTGTACCAGCAGACAATGCTCAGGAAGCAGCAGCAGTTGATGGGTTAAAAGTTTATGCTTTCCATAATTTACTCGAAGTTACAGATTTTTTAAATAATCCATCTCGTTACAAACCTGTACAAGCTACACATAATCATGAAGTAATCGCAGCTAGTAACGTGAATTTAGTTGATTTAAAAGATGTAAAAGGACAAGCTCATGCACGACGCGCGTTAGAAATTGCGGCAGCAGGGGGACATAATCTAATATTTGTTGGACCACCAGGAAGTGGAAAAACTATGCTCGCTCGTCGTTTACCTGGCATCTTACCACCGCTCGGTTTTGCGGAAGCATTGGAAGTAACACGTATTCATTCGGTTGCAGGTTTGTTAAAAAATAAAGGGACATTAGTTAGAGAACGTCCCTTCCGAAGTCCACATCACTCTGCTTCAGGGCCATCTTTAGTAGGAGGTGGTAACTATCCACGTCCCGGAGAAATATCTCTAGCTCACACTGGTGTCCTTTTTCTTGACGAACTCACAGAATTTAAACGCGACGTATTGGAATTTTTACGACAACCGTTAGAAGATGGATATGTAGCAATATCCAGAGCAAAGCAATCAGTAAACTTTCCTGCTCAGTTTACATTAGTCGCAAGTACAAATCCTTGTGCATGTGGGTTTTACGGTGACATAATTCAACAATGTAGTTGTACACCCCGAAAACGCCAAGACTATTGGGCGAAGCTTTCTGGACCACTAATGGATAGAATTGACTTACAAGTTGCAGTTAACCGATTAAAACCAGAAGAAATAACCCAACAACCAACAGGTGAATCTTCTTTGGAAATACGTAAAAGAGTACTAAAAGCGCGCGACATTGCAACTCAAAGATTCAAAAACGAGCAAAACCTACGCTGTAACGCACAAATGCAAAGTCGTCATTTACAAATATGGTGTAAACTTGATGACTCCAGTCGAAGACTCTTAGAAGGCGCCATTCAAAAATTAAATTTATCAGCAAGAGCCAGCGACCGAATACTAAAAGTCGCGCGTACAATAGCAGACCTAGCAGGAGACGAACAATTAAAACCGCATCACGTCGCAGAAGCCATCCAATACCGCACAATAGATCGAATGTAGGGTGCGTAACGCTGCAAAAATCACTCAACGAAGCGAAAATCTTGTAGCGTTACGCACCAAAGCCACGCCTATAATCAGAAGTAAGTTGGGTTATCAGCAGTAATCAATAATCCTAGTATTTCATAGGATTTTTGAGATTTTTGATTTCAA
>NZ_JBXXZH010000497.1:0-2588 GCF_059640475.1 Calothrix sp. CBUCES-K 9914 | reverse complement strand
ACACGTAACTTCTTCTTTTCTTTGTGCCCTTTGTGCCCTTTGTGGTTTATTTCTTTAAAGAACCACATAATCCGGAGGATTTCCCGCAGGGTAGACACGAAGAACACAAAGGGCAATAGCGATTTTTATTTTTAGAATCAAACAGCCCTGCCTTCCACGCGGGGGGTTGGGGGGATCAAATTCAAATGCAATGTAATTTTATTTACTAAATATACATAGAGAACACAGAGGAGGAGGATATAGGTATGAGTTTTCCTTATTGTCCTGATGAAACTAATTGGTCAATAAATTGGGCAGTGCTGGAATCAGAATTTGAATGGTTACGCGCGCTTGCTGATTGTCCCCAAGACCCACGTTATCATGCAGAGGGTAATGTACTTATACATACGAAACTTGTATGTGAGGCATTAGTTGCATTACCTCAATGGCGCCAGTTACCAGTACATTCACGTTCTATATTATTTGCTGCGGCATTACTTCATGATGTCGCAAAACCTGCTGCCACTCAAATTGATACTTCGGGCGCCATTTCCTCGAAAGGTCACGTACTCCAAGGTGCAAAAATGGCACAGCAAATACTTTGGGATATGAATGTACCCTTTAAGGAACGCGAAACAATAGTTGCTTTAGTTAAATATGGCAGCTTACCTTTATGGTTTTGGGATAAACCAAATCCCGAACGGTCGGTTATTAAGGCGAGTCAAATTGTCAGATGCGATATGTTGGCAATGCTGGCAGAAGCAGATGTACGCGGACGCTACTGTAATGACCAAGCACAGTTACTAGAACGTGTGGAGTTTTTTCGGGAATACGCTCTTGAAAATAAATGCTTCCATCAACCCCGACAATTTGCAAATTCCCATAGTCGATTTATTTATTTCCAAAAAGAACAAGGCAACCCAGACTACGAAGCTTATGATGATACGCGCGTACAAGTAGTCATGATGTCAGGACTTCCAGCTTCGGGTAAAGACACTTGGATACAAGAAAATCTTCCTGACTGGAAAGTTATCTCTCTTGATCAACTGCGTCAAACTATGGATATTGACCCAGACGAAAATCAAGGAGAAGTTGTAAACGCAGCAAAGATATTAGCCAAGCAATACCTACGCAACGGAGAATCTTTTGTTTGGAATGCAACAAACCTAAGTAGTCAATTACGCGGAATGCTAATTCGTTTATTTGCTAGTTATCAAGCCAAAATCCGCATTGTCTATTTAGAGGCACCTTGGAATACATTATTAGAAAGAAACAGAAAACGTACAGCTAAAGTACCAGAAAAAATTCTCTACAAAATGAGAAACCGCCTAGAAGTGCCTAATATTACCGAAGCACATAAAGTAAATTGTGTGGGCACTGCCCACCCTACTCATAAAAAATAAAATTATGTCAAAAACAGAAAAACAAAGAATGGCGCCCATAAATGAAATATATAATCGCATCATTTGGGACGAACGCCTTAATCGAAGCGCATTCATAGCATATTACACAGAACACATATCATCTGATGGAATACGAGAAAAACCATTAGCCCAATGGGCAACAGATGGAGACATTCCTATGCACCGCATCCGTTACATTCGCTGTGGAGATATTACTGTCTGGGATAGAGAAAAGCATATAGACTTGATATCAACAGGACAGTTACCTTCCACTGCTTGGAAAAGTAATGCTACACAAACAGAAATAGATATTGAGGCGCCAATATTTAACGTTAGACCTGTTTATAAATATGATACCCAAGAATGGAAAAATAATGAAATATCACAAAATATCAAAATAGACAAGTTTACAGTTGCAACTTTTAACATACTCTTTAACCTCTACGAAAGGGAGAAAATCCAAACCGAAAAACGATTACCAGCGATTTTTCAGCAATTGCGTCAATGCGAAGCTGATATTATTGCCATTCAAGAAGCAACACCGCAATTCGTTGAATCCCTTCTATCACAGAATTGGATACGTAATTATTTTATCTCCGAATCAAACATCGGAGATACAGTAAAACCCTACGGGAACTTATTATTATCACGCTTCCCGTTTACATTAGTAGAACATAAATTTTTTGGCGCCAAACATGTACTAGTAGGGACATGGCAAATCAACGATAAATTATTACATGTAGCAGTAGTACATTTAACTAGTAGCCGCGCGGAAAATGCTGTAGAGAAACGCGCGCAGCAGCTTTCAGTACTACTTGCATACCTACAAAATCAATCTGGAGACAGCTTAATTGTGGGTGACTTTAATATGCGAGGTAACGAACAAGAAGAAATTTTAACAAACGCTGGTTTTACAGACGTTTGGCAACTACTACATCCTTATGAAGCAGGTTACACTTTTGACCCAGACCGTAATTCTTTAGCTGCATTATTAAGTCTTTCTGGTAAACCTGGAAGATTAGACAGAATTTTACTACGAGGTAATTACATTCCACAATCAATAGACCTATTTGCTTGCACACCAATAAATGCTACAAAAGGACTTTATCCATCCGACCATTTTGGAGTGCGTGCAGTCTTTAATGTTGAGGCGCCTTACATACCAGATAAAATCGACTTAACTACAATTAGTCCAATTTATCAAAG
>NZ_JBXXZH010000496.1:0-2615 GCF_059640475.1 Calothrix sp. CBUCES-K 9914 | reverse complement strand
ATAAACTCTGCTGTTAGGGAAACTCTTTTTAGGGAAGGCAAGCCTCGCTACTTAGGTGATATGTCTTGGCGCGCGGTTATCAAATGCGACCAACAGCTACTAAATAGCAGTGAAATGGGATTTGTCAAAAGTGATAGAGAATTTATGTACCTGCTAAACGTTGGTAATGGTCATCTTTCTTGGCTATATCGGCAGCTATCACCAGATTTTTCCCTTTCTGCTTCTTCAGATGCAGCAAAATCTCAGGTTTTGAGTAAAATAGCCCACTGGGGAAAACCCTTACGACAGCTTGTAGAGATGACACCAGCCGAGCGAATATTGGAAGCACCCATTTGTGACAGACTACCCTTAGAAACTTGGAGTCAAAGTAGAGTTACTTTACTAGGTGATGCTGCACATGCAATGGCGCCAGCTTTAGCACAGGGAACAAATAGTACTTTTGAAGATGTTTGTGAGCTAGCGTGGTGTTTTGCTCACTATAAAAATATATCAGAAGCCTTGACTAATTACGAACGGCGCCGTATCGAGCGCACAAAAATCATCCAAGCTCGCAGTGCAGAAGGAGAAATGGATTACTATAAAAAAGAAGAAGAAAAATCACCTTCTTTGGTACTGCAACAGCTACAAATAAGCAATGAAGAATTTCAAGACTGGATTTTGAGCTACCAACCACCAATTATTTGAAAATTTATATATAGCAGCATAGGGTTAAAACCCATATGCTAATAGCTTAAGTCCATTAAAATGGACTGAATATAAATGTAATATTAATAACATTTTCTTATAAAATTAGTAATTAATACGTAGATGTGCAAGCGTCCTTTGCGGTTATTTATTCTTAGAAGATGTTTTACAAGTGTCTTTAATTATCATGAATACTACAATAAAGCATTTTAGTATAATGACTTACTTAGAAATAGCTTTTTTCCTTTTATATCAAGGCTTGAATTACCCCTCATCTGTAAAAATAAGCGAACGCCCAGTAATAACTGCACAGGCGAGACGCTTATGCTACAACTCATCAAAATTAACTTTGTGCCCCTCTCCGATGCGGAGAGGGGTTGGGGAGAGGTCACACAACAGCAGCTTCAGGAACGGCGCCCTGCATCTTATCAAAAGCATCAATAAGGGTTTGCAACTGCTGGTCAGCTTTCGTTGCAGCCAAACCGCGTACAGTAACCTTACCAACAGAATAAACAAAGCGACTGCGTAAATTTTCAGCTAAGTTTGCTGCCAACAAATTCCACGCAGGTTCCTCCATAGGAGTTTCAAGAACAACATGCTGCTTATTCTCAGGTTTAATACGGCTAAACCCAAGATTTTTAGCTAGCTGTTTAAGTTCCATAACCTTTAGTAACTGCAAAGCAGGTTTAGGAATAGTTCCATAACGGTCATTCCATTCTGCAGCAATTTGTGTTAATTCATATTTAGACCTAGCTGCTGCAACATAACGGTACGCGCTCATCTTTTGGTCTAAATCAGTTATAAAATCAGCAGGAATAAACGCCGTGAGACTAAGATCAATTTGTGTATCATCAACCTTGGGTATTTCTTGACCGCGTATTTCACGGATAGCTTCTTCGAGCATTTCCATGTACAAATCAAAGCCAATAACATCCATTTGTCCAGACTGTTCGGCGCCCAACAAATTCCCTACACCTCTAATTTCCATATCACGCATTGCCAACTGATACCCAGAACCCAACTGCGTAAACTCCTGAATAGCGCGTAACCTTTGACGTGCTGCATCAGACAACGCGCGTTGCTGAGGATAAAATAGCCATGCGTGCGCTTGAATACCCGCGCGTCCCACCCGTCCACGTAACTGATAAAGCTGTGCTAAACCAAAACGGTGAGCATCTTCGATCAAAATAGTATTAACGCGCGGAATATCCAAACCCGATTCAATAATAGTCGTACATACAAGAATATCAGCGTCACCGTTGCTAAAAGTAAGCATCGTTGACTCCAACTCACTTTCGTCCATTTGCCCGTGAGCTATTGCAATTCTTGCCCCAGGCACCATCTCGCGTAGTTTCGAGGCAGTTTCTTCAATACCCTCAACACGTGGAACTACGTAGAAAATCTGTCCACCTCTGTCAAGTTCTTGACGAATCGCAGACCGTACAGATTCAGCAGTACGCGGCGCCAAATGGGTTTTAATCGGTCTTCGAGAAGGAGGTGGAGTAGTAATCAAACTCATTTCCCGAATTCCCGAAAGTGACATATATAACGTTCGGGGGATAGGCGTTGCAGAAAGCGTTAAAACGTCAACCTGAGTTTTTAGACTCTTGATTTTCTCTTTTTGATTAACCCCAAACCTTTGTTCCTCATCTACCACCAAAAGCCCTAAATCTTTAACAGCAATTTCTTTACTCAATAGTTGGTGTGTCCCAACTACAATATCAAGTTCCCCTGTTGCCAAACGCTTAATAATATCACGACGTTCGGCACCACTGCGAAAACGGTTGAGTAAACCAACATTTATCGGATAAGGTGCAAAGCGTTCCTTGAGAGTATGGTAGTGCTGCTGCGTCAAAATAGTAGTAGGCGCCAAAAGAGCCACTTGTTTGCCAGCGGTGACAGCTTTAAAAATCGCGCGGATAGCAACCTCA
>NZ_JBXXZH010000495.1:0-2669 GCF_059640475.1 Calothrix sp. CBUCES-K 9914 | reverse complement strand
TACAGCAAAATACTTTAACTGTTCCTGTACGCAAATCAGAATCGGAAGCGATGCATTCTTGAGTATTAGTACTGAATAGAGGTGAAATATTGATTACGTGTACGCGATTCTAGATTCTACAGTGAGCAAATTTGATGATTTTTTTGATTCAAGGCGCCTACCGGATTTTTGTGACAGGATAAAAGCTAACATTTATCTGCGAATGAAGTTATCGTATTAATCGGTAACTTACAATACGTGTACTGAATCAAACTTTTTGATATGAGGCTATGCGGTTCTTCCATCCTGATTACTAGCTGTTTGCTTTTTGGGTTTTACCCAAATCAAATTGCCCTATCGAGTCAAAAGCTACTTGATATAGTAAAATTAGCGCAAGCAACACCGACGACTGTCAGTAGTCCTGACAATTCTCAACAGCAAAACAAGAACACAAGTACCGAAACTAGCAACCAGCGTATATTAAGACCTGGTAATTCAGGAACGGAAGTTAAAGCATTGCAAACCAAACTCAAACGGTTAGGATTATATACTGATGATATAGATGGTGATTATGGTGTTAGTACGCGCATTGCTGTATCACGGTTTCAAGCAGAGAATAATTTAGCAGCAGATGGAATTTTGGGCAGCACAACTCGTGCAAAAATTAATGCTGCCGTTTTACAGAAAACGCAACCCAAACCAACACAAACAGCTACAGCAACTCAAAAAGCCCCTGCAAATGGTAATGGTGGGAGAGGTTTATTTTGGTGGGCATTAGTTGGAATTGGGTTATTAGGAACTTTAGGTGCTATTGCTTACTTATTACGAAAATTTAGCCAACCTAAACGAGAGGTAGCTGGTTTCAAAGCTATAAACTCGTCCGTTATGAACACAGACGATGTTGAAGGAGTAATTCCTCATAAAGATTTGAGCCATGAGCTACAAGAACCCAAGGTAATGGCTTTACCACCTCAAAAGCAAAGAATTATTCAAGACGTTGAGTCAGTAGCTGAGATAGAACTACATAATGAGACAAACTATGAGACAAATTTAAATGGTCTACACAATGGTTTGCATGACCCAAATGTAACTAAGAGCGAGTTACTTGCACCGGAAACCACTTCTCGTCTTGCGAAAGTTAATATTGTTGACGAATTAGTTAAAGACCTTCGTAGTACTGACCCAAATAAACGACGCAAAGCAATTTGGGATTTAGGACAGCAGGGAGACTCACGCGCGATTCAACCGCTTGTAGATATAATGATAGACGCTGATTCGCAACAGCGCAGCTTGATATTAGCAGCTTTATCTGAAATTGGTACTCGTACCCTCAAACCAATGAACCGCGCGTTAGCAATGTCACTTCAAGATGAAAGTCCAGAAGTTCGACAAAACGCTATTCGTGATTTAACGCGCGTATACGACATGATGACACAATTAAGTCAAATGTTATATCTCGCTACCCAAGACAACGACGCGAATGTACAAGCAACAGCAAAGTACGCACTATCACAAATGAATCGAATTCGCTCACTGGCGCCAGACACTTCACCCGAAGAATAACGTTTCTTGTAGCATAGGCGTCACGCCTGTGCAGTAAGTTTGTAGGGTGGAGGAACTTCACCATTTATATTTTTGGTACGGCTTGAAATACCTTAAAATAAATGTTGCCCCACCACAAAGACTCAAAGTAATATTTAATTTACCAAGGCAAAAATTTAGATAAGTAAGAACCTAGTGTGGCGCCTGGAGTACGGGATGTAGGTTCAAGTTCTTCAATGCGGTTTAGCATATCTTGGTACTTGCTTTCTTCCCCTTGTTGTTTATATAAATTCGCTGCTTGACTGTAATCTTGAATTGCGGCTTGATTATCTCCTAAATTACTGTAAGCAAATCCTCGGTTGTCATAAGCACAGGCACTGTTAGGATTAATTTCGATAGCTTGGTTGCAATCTTTAACTGCGGCTTGGTAATCTCCTAAATTATTGTAAGCTAATCCTCGGTTATTATAAGCATATGCATGGTTAGGATTAATTTTAATAGCTTGGTTGTAATCTTTAATTGCGAATTGATAATATCCTAAATCATTGTAAGCTACTCCTCGGTTATTATAAGCAGTTCCAAAGTTAGGATTAATTCTAACAGCTTGGTTGAAATCTTCAATTGCGGCTTGATTATCTCCTAAATTATAGGAAATTAAACCTCGGTTGTTATAAGCAGTTGCATGGTTAGGATTAATCATAATAGCTTGGGTACAAACTAGAATTGCGGCTTGGTAATCTCCTAAACTATTGTAAGCTAATCCTCGGTTATAATAAGCATCTGCAAGGTTAGAATTAATTGTAATAGCTTTGATGTAATCTTTAATTGCGGCTTGATAATCTCCTAAACTATTGTAAGCTAATCCTCGGTTATTATAAGCATCTGCATCGTTAGGATTAATGTTAATAGCTTGGTTGTAATCTTTAATTGCGGCTTGATAATCTCCTAAATTATCGTAAGCTAATCCTCGGTTATAATAAGCATATGCACAGTTAGGATTAATTTTAATAGCTTTGATGTAATCTTTAATTGCGGCTTGATAATCTCCTAAATTATTGTAAGCTAATCCTCTGTTGTTATAAGCATATGCATCGTTAGGATTCATTTTAATAGCTTGGTTGTAATCTTTAATTGCGGCTTGATAATCT
>NZ_JBXXZH010000494.1:0-2677 GCF_059640475.1 Calothrix sp. CBUCES-K 9914 | reverse complement strand
ATCAAGCAGCAGGGGAAGATTTTAATCATTTGCTGCTGTGTAAAGAAGCGATGGAAGCTGATGTAGTAATTAATCTGCCAAAAGTAAAATCCCACGTTCAACTTGTCCTAACTATGGGGGTAAAAAATCTATTTGGCTGTGTTCCAGGCAAAATGAAAGCTTGGTGGCACATGGAAGCTGGTAAAGACGCGAACCGTTTTGGGGATATGCTCGTTGAAACCGCACGTGCTATTGACCCCGACTTAACTATTGTTGATGGCATCATTGGACACGAAGGCAATGGTCCGAGTGGAGGTACACCACGTCAACTCAATGTTTTAGCTGCATCAAATGATGTTTTTGCTTTAGACAGGGTAATAGTGGAAATACTTAAAGTTTCGCCTGAACAAGTTCCAACTCTTGCTGCTTCAATACGTGCTTCTTTAGTTCCTGAGCTAATAAATATTAGTTTCCCACTCCTACAAATTGATACTTTACAAGTTGATGATTGGCGCCTGCCTGATAAATTCGTTCCGATTGATTTTGGTATGCCTAGGGTTATTAAATCTACCTTCAAACATCTTTATATTAAGTTTATCAAAGAGCCGATGCGCGCTTATAGTGCCCGTTGAGTAACTTTAATGGGCTTTTCCCTCAATTTAAAGTATTTAAGTGATAACTTAGCTACAACAATTTCACTCGTGAGCAGAGTAAGCTATTAATACCCTCCGATTGCTTAACTAGACCGCCCACTAATCCAGTGGCGGTTTTTTTAATTGTTTCTTAATTATTAACACGTTTGTTTATCCCCCTTCCACGCGCAGGGTTGGGGGGATCAATATCTCAAATTTTCATTACAATAGTATTAATCGTATGAATCGTGCCTATTTATTAAATCAGCAAATTGCTTCAATTATCTGTCTTGAGAAGGATTGTGTTATTTGTTTTCTAGTGCTTAGAATAAACCTGAAATTTTTAACTTTAAGTTTTGTTGACTTTAATTAATATATAATTATTTACTGTGATGTAAACCTTACCTGTATTTATTCGTACACCTTAGTAGCTAGAAACTAATTTCTGCGTCTATTTACGGTAAGTGTATTGCTTTGAGTATAACTACTTATAATACCAATACAATGATGTTTTTGCCTCAGTAATAATTCGTTCTCGTTTTACAATTTGTGACATTGGTCAATTTTGCTTGCTCTAAACAGTTATAGGCGCCGAAAGCCTTTATTGTAGGGACATAAGGCGTAAAACTTGCTGATATTGAATTTAGGAATTAATATGGTGTATGTGGATTGAATGTAATAAAAAATGCTGTCAGTAGCATTTCAACAGTATAGATAAGTGATAGGTTACACCAAATGCATCTAGGAATATGTATGATTGATTTGAAACTTAGAATACAAATTTTGCGCACGGTAGAGAGAAGATGACGTGTAAAATTTTTGATGTAGATTATAATTGAAAGGTATTTAAGGTTCTCAAACACTAAGTAATGTAGAGTCAGATATTAGTTAAAATAATATCAAGACTCTCAAGTTTGAGAGTTAGTGCAATATTGTCACGATTTTGGTTTTTTATGAATTCTAATAGTCAGTCTGCTAATGCTGATACTTCGTCTCATCGTTTAGCAGACATTGTGGGTACTTTCATCGCAATTTTAACTTTAGGTTTACCTTTGTTTGTTATTGGTCATTATTCATCCAATAATGTTGAAATGAACACTCGTCAACCAATTACGTCTAGATTGCAGCAAAGTCGGGACTAGCAATTATACAACAACATGATTTTACCTTTTTGAATCAACACAATAGATGAAACAACAAAATACTTACATCTAATACTTTAGCACGACTTTAATTTGTTAGTGCTTCGGAGCGTATCGATACGCAGAATAACTGGTTTCCCAAAAAGAATACTAGGTTAAATGTACTAAGTAAAATAATTCGTCAACTCCCTAGTTTGATCTAGGGAGTTTTTTATTTGCGGTGAACGTAACTGAAAATCAGTCAACAAAAGTACAATATCCGCCTTAAAATCTATTAGGGGTAGTTTAAAGACACTGCCCGTTGTATTTGCGTGCATAAAGGAGATTTTTTGTGGATTTGTCCCGTATCCCAGCCCAACCGAAACCCGGTATCATCAACGTATTGGTTGAAATTACTGGCGGGAGTAAAAATAAATACGAATTTGACAAGGATTTGAATGCTTTTGCTTTAGACCGTGTACTATACTCTTCTGTACAATATCCATACGATTACGGTTTTGTGCCTAACACCCTAGCGGATGATGGTGACCCTTTGGACGGAATGGTTATTATGGATGAACCGACCTTTCCGGGATGTGTTATTGCTGCACGACCAATTGGTATGTTAGAGATGATCGACGGTGGAGACCGCGATGAGAAAATTCTTTGTGTTCCCGACAAAGACCCACGCTATACTCACGTCAAATCTCTTAAAGACCTTGCACCCCACAAACTTGATGAGATTGCCGAATTTTTCCGCAGCTATAAGAATTTAGAGAAGAAGGTGACTGAAATTCTCGGTTGGCAGGATGTTGACAAAGTTCAACCTCTTGTTGACAAGTGTATTAAAGCTGGCGCCAAATAGAGTTAAAAGTATTGAGTGCTGAGTGCTGAGTGCTGAGTGCTGAGTATTGAGTGCTGAGTGCTGAGTGCTGAGTGCTGAGT
>NZ_JBXXZH010000493.1:0-2723 GCF_059640475.1 Calothrix sp. CBUCES-K 9914 | reverse complement strand
ATGAGCAATACCACCACCAATAGGTAAGAAACGCTTCAGCTTTGTTGGCAGGCGCCGATGCAAGCGTTCAAAACGAATAGGACTTTCATCTATATGGATATTACGACGTTGCATGACGGTGATGTATAAGATTTTGATTAATCGTCATCTGGTTCTGTAACAGAATACCTTGGGTCTCCATAGTCATAGGGTGGTCTATTGACAATTGGAATTTCTTCAAAGTTCTCTCGTGGGGGTGGGGAAGAAGTCGTCCACTCTAGTCCACTTGCGTGCCAAGGATTGTTAACTGCTCTAACACCATATAGCCAAGAACCGACGATATTGGCAATAAAAGGCAGCGTAGAAACTCCTAGTAGGAATCCTCCCAGACTAGCAATAATATTCCATCCTTGATATTCTGGCGCGTAGGAAGAAACTCGGCGTAGCATTCCTTGTAAACCCAAAGGATGCATAGGAAAGAAAGTAAGATTGGCGCCAATAAAGGTCAACCAGAAATGTATTTTACCCCAACCTTCAGCATACATTCTTCCAGTTATTTTCGGAAACCAGAAGTAAATAGCTGCAAAAATTGCCATTGTAATGGTATTGAAAACAATATAGTGAAAGTGTCCCACTATAAAGTAAGTATTATTAACATGGATATCGAACGGTGTTGTCGCGAGCATAATACCAGTCACACCACCAAAAATAAACATTGCGGCGCCTCCCATTGCAAATAGCATTGGAGTTTCTAAATGCAGTTTACTTTTCCAAATTGTGGCAACCCAACCAAATGTTTTTACACCTGTTGGTATCGCAACCAACATTGATGTCACCATAAAAGTCATTCGCATCCAACCAGGAGTAGCACTGGTAAACATATGATGCGCCCAAACAAATATACTAACCATCGCAATACCTAGTGAAGCTATAGCTAATGAGCGATAGCCAAACAAAGGATTACGTGAAAACGCAGGCAAAACTTCTGCGAAAATACCAAAGGCAGGTAGTGCCATGATGTAAACTGCTGGGTGCGAGTAAAACCAGAAAAGATGTTGGTATATAATTGGGTCGCCCTCAGATAAAGGTTTAAAAAATTGTGTACCGAATGATAAGTCAAATAATAATAGTATAAATGCACCTGTTAAAGCAGGTAAATTAACCAACTGCAATAACTGGGCACTTAAAGCAGACCAAACAAAAACAGGCATACGGAAAAAAGTCATTCCCGGCGCCCGCATCCAAAAGATAGTAGTAACAAAGTTGACAGCCCCCATAATAGAAGAGATGCCTATTATTAATAAACTTACAATCCAAATAAATTCACCGTTAATAAATTGACCGGGTGGAAACTGGAGACTTACAGGAGGATAAGACCACCAACCAGCTTTAGCAGGACCATTCGGCAGCAAAAAGCTAGATAGTAATAATAAACCTGCTGGAGGAAGCATCCAAAAGGAAATAGCGTTGAGCAAAGGAAACGCCATATCCTTAGCTCCAATCATCAATGGAACTAAATAATTAGAGAGACCTGCATTAAACGGTATAATCCACAAAAAAATCATTATCGTTCCATGCATTGTAAACAAACTGTTATAAAGAGGACGGTCTACTAAATTCGACGCAGGAGTAATTAATTCCGCACGAATAAGCATCGCCAACAGTCCACCAACCAGAAAGAAAAAGAAAGTCATCAGCATGTACTGAACACCAATAACTTTATGGTCAGTACTGAAACGTAAGTATTGCCATTGCTCTTCTTGCGACATCTCAGACTTAGATATACCAGAAGCATTATGTGTCATTATTTATATTCCTTTCAGTTGCGATAGAAGGTTGGACAGGTGCAACAGTATACCAACCACTTTTAAATAATGTGTGAGGAGGTTCTGTATATTCAGCTACAGCTTTATTTCTCACGGTCATCGATTTATTAGTGGCGCCATTAAGCCATTGATTATATTTTTCTAAAGATTCAACATATACAGGCGCCTCCATTAGGGCAAAATAAGTACCACTAAATTGAGAATCTTTGAGCGTATATTTACCTTCACGTATGGGTGTAATTACAATGTCAATATCGCGCTTGGGTACAATATCTTGCTTAAGCCGGAATTCTGGCACGTAAAAACCGTGAATAACTTCTTGTGCATTCAAATTTAGGCGAGTCCTACGATTAACTGGTAAATGCAATTCGTTACTAGTAACATTATTGGGATAGCGAAAAGACCATTCCCACTGTTTAGCAAAAACATCAACTATTTGGTCAGCAGGTTTAGCTTTGTCTTGAATAGGCGCCGTTTGAGCTAAGGCTGGTTCTTCTAGAGGTAAATGTAAATGTACTACAGGGCCAAGATTTAATATATCTAATTGCTGATAAATCTTAAAACCTTGAAAAGCAATCCACAACACTAATAAAGTTGGAGTTACAGTCCATACAATTTCTAGCCTGACATCACCTCTAGAAGGATGACCCTCACTGTAGTCGTGCGGTAATGCTCGAAAGACAACTACCGAATATAGCATCATCCCCACAAGCCCAAGTAAGACAAACGTTCCAACAGAGGTTAAAAAGCTAAATATTTGGTCTACTTTTTGTGCCTCTGCGGTTGCTTGAGGAGGCATCCAAGTATATGCAAGGGAACCAACCCAACGACTAATAACCAGTAGTACCGCAATGCAAATAGCAATTAAGAAATATTCTAAAAATCTAGACATAATTATTTAGGAAGCAATTCTGGACT
>NZ_JBXXZH010000492.1:0-2751 GCF_059640475.1 Calothrix sp. CBUCES-K 9914 | reverse complement strand
AAAAAGATAAGCAGCTAAATTTAACATTCTTTCAATACCATCTTTGAAAGAATAAAATGCTAATAAATTAGGAGTTTCATTATATGCTTTTGGTAATTTAATTCCTAAATTCGTATCTATATAACCAATTCCTTCCCAAAATGGGCGTATATCCTTATCTTTTCTTTGTAACTCGCTTCCTGAAGAAAATTCAACTGATAAAGTTTCATTACCTAAATCAAGCTTAATTATTGATTGGTCTTCTTGGTACGAATCACCAAACCATTCTTTCAAAGCGATTTTAACATTATCTATACTTTTGTCGTTATCAAGACCAATTTCTAAAGCGTCGGAGAAACTATCCATCCTAGCTACTCCCTCTGGTAGGTTAGTACCATAGTTCGTTTTACGACAAATTATTCTTCTAACATCAAGCCAAGTTAATAATCTTAAGTTTTTCATGACTTTCATAGTTCTCCCTCAATCCATTCTACTATTTCTAGCAATTTGTTTTCTATATCATGGTCTGTTACATCTGCGAGCGAACAACTACCACCATAGCGCCACATCTGATTAATATCCCCAGGAGTAAATTTTCTTTCATCATAGCCATTCTCTGTTTTGAGCGGTTTCATGCTTATTTGTTCTGGTAGCCTTAAATCTGTTTTTGCTGACAAACAGATTAATAGCTTGTTGATATCATGTTGGTATGCAGCAATTTCTCTACATAAATCACTTCTTGTTACCTTACGTCTCTTCATCAAAGCAGCTTTCAGCCCACATTCAACCGCGTAAAATAAAAGCAAACGATGAGCGTTAGTTCGTTGAGTATTTTCAGAAGCCGACAAATTTTCACGCCAAGCTTTCTTCATCTCTCGGTATGTAAAAGGAATTGACATTACAAAATTATCTGCCTCGCGCTGAAAAATTCACTTAAATATATTACGATAAAATTGCTTTAGTATCTACTTGTTGTATTAATATTTTTCTTGTTTTATGCTCATAACTGTCAATACTGCTCGGTTAAGGTTTTTATACCATAGCTGATTCCCTAGCCCCCCTTAAAAAGGGGGGGAAAAAGAGAAGTTTTTAGCCCCCCTTCCGCGCGGCTTTCAAGGGTAGGTATTTTAAATTCAGGCAGTAGAGAGGGTATTTTGGAAAACATCAAGTCTTGGAATTAAGGAAGGCCAAGGTTCAGGAAAAAAACCACCTAATGGTAGTGGAAGACGATTAAGTATGGCAGCTTGAATAGTTACATATCCACGACGAAAACAACTTAACCATCGGTGGGGTACGCTGTCATTGAAATTACGTCTTGCAACGTGGCTCTTTGGTAATTCATCTAAGCTACTAACAGGCATATTCGCATCCACTTTTCCCTTCGGGTTCGCCAGTTGCTTCAAGTCGGCACAGCCGCCCAACACACTGGCTCACCACCAACACTAATTTGCCATAAAGTCGCAATCGCTATTGCTAACCATTGTCTTTCAGCACGCGATGGGTCAGTAGTTTTAGTTTGATGCCAACAAAAACCACCCTTTTTACTGTCTTTAAATAAACACTCAATCCAAGACCGCATACTATACCAGCAAGCATCCGCAGCTTCAGGTGTTAAGTCGGTAACAATCAACCAAGGGTCTGTATAACCTTCATCATAACGAGCTAGCAAAGTACAATTGATTGAGTTCGTTTTAAAACAAGTAACCTTACATGAACATGATTGACCAACTTTAGGAACTAGTGTGTTTAAAGACTGCCATAACTGTTCTCCTTGTTTTTTAAATAGTCCAATCTGATTAATCCTTAGAAACGGATGCCAACCAACCGATTTAATTTGTTCATACATCCAGTCCGCGTAAAGTCCCCTATCGGCGGTAACAATAACAAACCAATTTGCTGGTACGGCGCCACTAATATGGTTAAACAGGGAAGTGCCAATGTGGTTTCCAGCTCCCTTTTTTATTTGCTTCAACTATCTTCCAGGCGATAGGAATTCCGCAACCTCTATATACGATACTAATTGCTAGAACAGTAAACCTATCACTTAAAGTTGATGCATCTGCGGCAAAAGCCAGACGTTTTTCCCCTTCTGGCCAAAGACTTAAAATCCAAGATAGTAAAGGACTAAAACAAGATGTTATGTCTAGTTCCGCGCGTCCAGTTTTAGTTTTATCTTCGGCATCCCGATACCATTCGCGCAGTTGTTGGCGTACAGTATTTTCTTTTTTACCGAGTAGTTCTGCTAAAAAGACAGATATTGTTGTCAACCCACATGATTGGGTCATGACTATTCCAAAACTCCACATTGCTAGAACAACTGCTTGAGGCTTTGTTAAATGCGGCATTTTTTCAATTACTGTTCTTGTCCACTCTCTTAATTCCTCGTTTTTTCCTACTTGCATTCCTTATCTCCTACACCCCACAAATTAGGTCTCATCCTAGATACTTCTGCGGATAGACGCTGGATAGGTATTTTACCGCCATAGGCGCCACTTTGTAAAATACCTACCCTTGAAAGCCGCGTGGAAGGGGGGTTGGGGGGATTTTATCTTAACCGAGTAGTATTGTCATAACTGTTAATGTTGGGTTGAGCCTACCCTGCAGGATATCCTTCGGATAATGGCGCACTACGTGAACGCAAAGCCACAAATATAATTTCTCCCCTCTGCTTGTAGGAGAGGTTTATTACGTTAATATGGCGCCACCCATTAGCTTTTGATGTCGATATTTTAGTTCTTCTTTCATTAAAAACCAACGCTCTAATGTCGCGTC
>NZ_JBXXZH010000491.1:0-2764 GCF_059640475.1 Calothrix sp. CBUCES-K 9914 | reverse complement strand
TTATGATTTTTATAGCTAACCATCTTGACAAATCCGATTTGAGAGGGAATGAAACAGCCCTGCTTATTAAGGGGGGCGTTTGGGGGATCAAAATTGTAATTAAGTACTTGATAACAATACTTAATAACTACTTCAGGCACCTCCTATATACATATTATATTTTACTGTCCTTCCTCTAACTTTTTCTTCTGGGAGGCAAAACCTTTAACTCTTGATTGGATATCGGTAGCAATCTCTTTGACTTGTTCAAGGTCGCTTGGTAGTAAAGAGTTAGATAAAATCTGAAAAACTGCCTCTATATCTAACGGATACTGTAGCATCAGTAAGAGAATATCATTTTCATAAATGCTTACTCGGTCAAATTTTCCTTGTCTATACAAAGAAAGTAAAGCATAAAATTTGAGAATTATTAATCCCCCTACAGTTACACAACGAATACGACGTGTTGAAGCGCGTAGCGAAATGCGAATCGCATCTTTAGGTATCTTCAAAGGAGAATTTAATGTTGATTCTACAATTTTACTTTCAACAAAGGAAATTGTAGACGTATCTTTTGGCGCCAAGTTTTCCTATTCAGTAGATTCTATATTTTAATATTTATACACATTGCTATTGTACATAGCTCATATGAAAATTATGTGTAATTTTTAATACATCAAATATATGTTGTAAATTCTCGCTTTAACTTGTAGGTGTATAAAGTAATTAAGAGTTAATTAAGACTTACACTTTTTTGATGCATTATTCTTAAACTAAGTCAGAATTCCTCTATCTAAAGGAGTAAAATAGATATTTTGTGCATTAGAAAAAGTGAAGGTCATAATAATGTGTGATAGAGCGGAGGTTATGTAGTGGTTGAGTTAAGAAGGCAGCCTCGAAATACAGGTTGGTATTTTTCAGAAAACTTGGCAAGCTATACATTTATGGCGCCGACAATTTTAGTACTAGGGGTTTTCGTTGTACTGCCTATTCTTTTCGCTGTGTTCCTGTCGCTGCAAAAAGTTCGACTATTAGGGGGTATTGAGTATCGTTTTATCGGTTTGGAAAATTTTGCGAATTTAGGTAGTGATGAACGGGTGTGGATAGCGTTGCGAAACACGCTTGAGTATGTAGTTATTGTCGTGCCATCTCAGACTATTTTGGCTTTAGTTTTGGCAGTAACGCTAAATTCGGGTATTCGCGGGAAAAATTGGTGGCGAATCCTTTATTTTCTGCCGACTGTCACTTCTTCTGCAGTGCTGACGCTAATTTTCATGTGGATATACAACAGCAACGGACTATTAAACGATGTTCTCGCATTTCTTGGACTGCCAACTTACAACTGGTTAGGCGACCCAGCAGTTGCGCTCAAAGGTATTATGCTAATGAACATCTGGTCAACGGCGCCATTTTTTATGGTGATTTATTTAGCTGCTTTGCAAGACATACCACAGTCACTTTACGAAGCTGCGGAACTTGATGGCGCCAATGGTTGGCAAAAATTTATACATGTTACAGTTCCACTTCTACGTCCGGTAACATTTTTTGTCTTAGCAATGGGAATAATTGGTACTTTTCAATTATTTGACCAATCTTATATTTTCTCGAATGGAACCGGAGGCCCAAATAACGCCACACTCACCGTTGTATTACTTGTATACCAGTCAGTGTTTCGCTACTTACAAATGGGTTACGGCGCCGCTATCGCATTTTTACTTGCTATCGTGATTATTACTGCTACTTTGATTCAGCGTCGCTTCTTCGGAGAAAAAGTTTAATTCAAATAACAGAACTGTTTAGATTTATAAATTTTCTATGGTAAGTGAAAAAATATCAATTTGGAAAATACTGCTATACACACTGCTGATAGTCTATGCAGTTATTACGCTGATACCTTTTTTGTGGGCACTTTCAGCTTCATTTAAAACGCTTGCAGAAATTAGCAGTGGTGAAGCAAATTTTTTACCCAAAAACTTTACCCTAGATAATTATAGACAAATATTCTTTCAGGAACCATTATTTTTCCGCTGGCTGTTCAACAGTATATTTATAGCCTTCAGTGTCACCATACTAAACCTGTTGTTCAACACAATGGCAGGATATGCACTAGCAAGATTGAATTTTCCAGGTAAACGCTTTTGGTTTTTGCTTATTTTGGCAGTACTGGCAGTACCCGCACAAATTACGCTGATACCAACTTTCTTGATATTAAAAGGTGTTGGTTGGTTAAATTCCTATCAAGGAATGATAGTTCCAAGTATGGTCAACGCCACATTCATCTTTATGATGCGGCAGTTTTTTATAAACTTTCCTAAAGAACTAGAAGAAGCAGGCGCCCTTGATGGGTTGACGCAATTTGGTATTTTTCGACGAATAGTACTACCGCTAGCCAAACCCGCACTAGCAGCACAGACAATATTTGTATTTATGGGAAGCTGGAACAATTTTTTACTGCCCGTAGTAATTTTGTTCAACCCAGAGATGTTTACATTACCTCTAGGTCTAAATACCTTCAAAGGTCAATATATAAGTTACTGGAACTATATTATGGCGGCATCGATGATATTCACTTTGCCTGCACTATGTATATACGCCTTTTTCAATCGCTACTTTATAGAAGGCGTCACATTTACTGGTGGGAAAGGGTGAGTGCTGAGTAGAAAGTGCTGAGTGCTGAGTAGGGTTAGAAGTAAGGAGTTAAAAGTTAGCACTCATCACTCATCACTCAGCACTCAGCACTCATCACTCATCACTCATCACTCATCACTCAGCACTCAGCACTCAT
>NZ_JBXXZH010000490.1:0-2770 GCF_059640475.1 Calothrix sp. CBUCES-K 9914 | reverse complement strand
ACAAGCTGCGTGGTGAATATCAACAGGCTATTGCTGCATCACAACAATCTTTAGATATATCATCAAAAAATAAAGATTTAATTGGAGAAATAGCAGCAGTTTATCATCTTGCTGACATTTACGAAGCTTTGGGAGAATATCAAAAATTTATTGCTGTCGCCGAACCGTATTTGCCGCGACTAAAACAACTTAATAACCGTTCTCTGGAAGCACAGTTCCTTTCTGGCATAGGCAATGCTTACGACATTATTGGCGCCAATCAAAAAGGCAAAGCTTTAGTTGAGCAAAGTTTAGTTATCGCGCGCGAATTAAAAAATCCAGCTTTAGAATCAACAGTGTTAAATTACTTAGGTAGTATTTATAATTCACGCAACGAATATCAGAAAGCTTTAGAGTTAACGCAACAAAGCTTGAAAATTGCTCAAGATTTGCAAAGCCCACCTTTAAAAATAGCTCCTCTATCTACCTTAGCAAACACTTACTATCATTTAGGGAATTACAACAAAAGTAGAGAATACTTTCAACAAGTACTAGCAAACGTCAAGACATTGCAAAACCGCCGTGCTGAAGGTGGCATATTAGTATACACTGCTATTACTTACTTTGCTCAAGACCAGCCACAAAAAACAGTAGAATTATCTCAACAAGCATTGGCTATCTCCCGTGAAATAAAAGAACCTCGTTTAGAAGCTGTTGCTCATCTTATCCTGAGTGCTGGTTATGGTGAATTAGGTAATGATGCAAGTGCGATGCAAGAAGCGCAAACTTTTTTAACATTCGCACGTCAAACTAAAAACCCAGCATTTGAGAAAACCGCACTTAATTTAATTGGTGATTTACACCGCAAATTTCGGCGCCCAGAAGCTGCAATTTCATCATATCAAGCAGCATTGGGAATTAAAACAGATACACTTTCAGGTAGTGACGGGGGTATTTATGCTGGGTTAGGACAAGCATACGTGCAATTAAATAAGACTGATGAAGCAATTAAAAACTATCAACTAGCTATTAACAGCATAGAAAGTGTACGTCGTAATATCCAAGGACTACCACCCGAATTACAATCCTCTTTCTTACTTGCAAAGTTTGATTTTAATAAAGTCAAAACGGCTGATATCTACCGTCAATATGCAGATTTGTTACTCAAGCAAGGACGTACCTTACAAGCGCAACAGGTATTAGAGTTACTCAAATTTCAAGAAGTTCAAGATTACCTGCGCGCGGGTACAAAACCTGACGCTGCTACTAATAATCAAATCATTGCACTCGGTAAAGAACTTAGTGAGTTAGAAATTATTCCAGAAAATAAGCGTACTAGTAATCAACAACAGCGTGTTATTGAACTGAGAAAACAACAAGGAAAACTTGCTCTTGAATACGGGGAATTTGTCAAAAACCCGGAAATAGCAAAACGCATTGATGAATTACGTCAAAGCACCCAAGGCAAAAACTTTGACCCCAAAGAGCAAGCAAGAATTTTACAAGATAAGGTTAAACGAGTACAACAAGATGCAGTTATTATTTACCCCCTGGTTCTTAAAGACCGTTTGGAGCTAATATTAGTAACTCCTTATGCTCCTCCTATTCACCGTACTGTTAAAGTATCTGAAACAGAACTTAATAAAACAATTGAAGATTTCCGTCGTGATTTACAAAGTCCTAGCAGAAATCCTGTTAGTAATGCTGGTAAACTCTATCAATGGCTAATTCAACCATTAGAAAGTGACTTAGCAGCAGCGAAAACCAAAACTATAATGTTTGCACCCGACGGGAAATTACGTTATATTCCTTTGGCTGCTTTACACGACGGTAAACAATGGCTGATTGAACGCTTCGATATTAACAATATCACGGCTTTAAGCTTAATAGGTTTGAATACAAGACCCCAAACTAAAAAACAAGTTCTAACTGCTGCATTTTCAGATACCAGTCGTAGCGTTACAGTTCAATTAGGTAGCACAAATGCGACATTCCAAGGATTAAAGTATGCAGGGACAGAAGTGGATGGTATTACTGCTGCAATTCCCGGAAGCACTAAACTTGTAAATAATCAATTCAACCAAGACATTGTTTACCGAATGAATGATTATTCAATAGTACACTTAGCTACTCATGCTGCATTTGTCAATGGCAAACCTGAAGATTCGGTAATTTTGTTGGGTGATGGGAAACATATTACTTTACGCGACGTTGAAGCTTGGAATTTGCCTAACGTTGATTTAATTGTACTTAGTGCTTGCGAAACTGGGTTAGGTGGTTTTGGTGACGGTAAAGAAATTCTTGGTTTTGGCTATCAAGTCGAAAAAATTGGCGCCAAAGCTGCAATAGCTTCGTTATGGCAAGTCGATGACCCTAGTACCGCCCAATTAATGCAACAGTTTTACAACAATTTAGCACAAAAGGCGCCGATTACCAAAGCCGAAGCATTACGACAAGCACAGCTTAGTTTGTTAAAGGGTACATCAGTCAAACAAAATTCAGATCAGCGTGGTTTACAAGTGACACCACCAAATAACCCTAGTAATCAAAAAGTATATGCAGGTAATCAACATCCTTATTATTGGGCGCCGTTTATCTTAATTGGTAATGGCTTGTAGTGGCAACGGATGATGAACGGATGTAACGGATGGTATATTTTGAATAACAATATTTTGTTTTTGATGAATAACTTATCCGCTACATCCGTTGCAAGGCTAAGTCTATTTAAACTGTGGCATTTGCAAACTTCGTGAAATTTCTGCCTGTGTTAACCCTGCCACTTTTCGCAGTT
>NZ_JBXXZH010000489.1:0-2772 GCF_059640475.1 Calothrix sp. CBUCES-K 9914 | reverse complement strand
TCAGACCAAGATTTTAGTGAATACAAAATAACTAATTTTCCCGATGCAAAAGCATGGAATGATTTGATGGCAAATTCAAATATCGAAGCAAAAGAAGGAACTGTAACTACTGCACTCAAACCATACGAAGCAAAAATACTTATTAGTTAGTATTTGTAACTACACCTACTTATACAAAATAAAATATCTAAGACATCTACTTTGCGTGTTCACAATGTAGATACCTTAGATATTAAGTGGGAGAATATTTAGCCAACAATGATATAAGCGAGACATGATAGGGAATTACACCAAACTAAGCGCCGAGGAAACAGAACAAACAAGACACGCGCGTAAACTACGCAATAAACAGTTAAATTTATTTGATTACAAATCAGACTGAACTGATAAGCAATTTATTAAAATACAATCTGCTCAATCTTGCTTAATTTTTAGATTAAGCTCTAAAAGTGAAGAAGCTGTGAAGAGAGAAAGTTAATATTTAGTTAGTAAATATTGTATACTGAGTTACACTTGTAAAGAAAGTAATCTAATACTTCCAACCTAATACTTCCGCTACCTGGTCGGTAAAGGTCATAGGGTCGAAGGGTTTTGACACCATTCCAGTTATACCCAGTTCTGCAAATCGACGTTGGTCACTCGCTTGAACTTTTGCTGTCAGTAAAACTACGGGAATTTTACTGGTCAAAGCATTTGCTTGCAAATTTTTGAAGGTTGTGATGCCGTCCATTTCTGGCATCATTACATCGAGGAGGATAGCATCAGGTTGTTCAATTTCTGCTTTCAATAATCCTTCGCTACCAGACTCTGCGGTAAAAACCTCAAACCCACCTACTGCTTCAAGGGTTAGTTGAGCAACTTCGCGAATATCGTCTTCATCGTCAATTATTAAAATACGCTTACTAGCCATTACGGCGCCCATCCTTTTTACTAGAAACTATACAATTAAGCAATGCTATCGTCCGTTGTTCAAATTCTTCGGGTGTAACTCTAGCTTTGGTTAAAAATAAAGTTTGCCCCAAGTTTAATCTGTCACAGTCGGCTTTAGTTAAATCTTTAGTGCTGTAAACGACTAAAGGTACTTGATGCAAATGGTTGTGATGTCGCAACCAGTCTACAACTGCGAACCCATCAACGTCGGGTAGTCCAATATCAAGTACCAATAAATAAGGTGTCAAACTCTGACTTAGCTGGATAGCTTCGCGTCCATTACGAGCATGGTGTGTTTCTATACCATAACGCTCGAATATTGCAATCAGTACCTGCGCTAGGTCGGGGTCATCTTCCACTATTAGAACTTTTAAACTATCATCAGATGTCGATAACGCGCGTTGGTGTAAAATTGTTGGTCAAGATCAAAAATCGCAATAGCGTATTGTTTAATCAACTTTTTATCTATAATCTCATCAATAAAAGGTTGAGGTCGAACTACACCAACGATAAACCCATCAAAAGTATTATTCTTTAAAAACAAAGGCACGTAAATTAAAAAGCCTTTACCACCTTGAATTAGAGGAACTACGCGCGTCATACTTGGATTGCCAGTTTCCTTAGCTCTACTCATGGCAATTTGACGATATGGCTCAAACAGCAAAGCGCGTTTTTCTACACCTTCATTACCCGAATATGGTATAATCCAACGCACAAAACCCGAATTGTCAACCCATTCAAGAGCTTGATAACCTTTATAATCAAGTAAATAATTTGTTGCGTCGTCTTCCCACTGTCCCCTAGAAGTTCCACCGCGAAACTCCCAACGTTGTGCCATTCGTTCGAGCGCGTGAGTACGGGTTGTAATTTCAGAAAAAATATCTTCCCCAATCCCATCTGTAGCTAATTCGACATTTCTTTTGATTTGAAGTTGCTCTTGAGATAGCAAACCCTGCCATAGCAATAAATTTACAATCAACACACAGGCGCCTACCAAAATCGATAGCCACAGTTGTCGCCGTCTAACTTTTTTTCTCACACCTCCATTATTCATAGCTCTAATCCTTTGCATCGCAACGCTGCTGTATAATACAATGCTTCTAAGTTTTTTCCGTCTTGTGAATACTGAGATACACCCATATTAATAATTACTTTAACTTGTTTATGTTTATTAACATTCAAATTTAATATTCTCTGGGTAGCGTCTTTTATACATTTGAATATCAAATTCTTACTGTCATCAAGTTCTACTCTATACAAACACAATACAAATTCCGCACCAGCCCAGCGACAAACAACTTGCTGATTAAATGTATCTTTAAGTATTTTTGCAAAGACAGATAAAACTTGGTCTCCAGTAGTATAAATATACTCTTCGTTAATTTGTTGAAGATTGCTTATTTGAAGGGCAGCTAGGCATAACGGTTGATTATGACATTCGGCTTCTAGTATACGTTTATTAATTTCCCCGATAGACTTTTGACGGTTGGCAAGTCCAGTTAAAGGGTCAATTTGAGCAAAGTTTCGCAGTAGACGAGTACGTTCAATCCGGTTGAGAATACGCGCGACTATTTCCGGCCCAACCACTGGTTTTTTAATGTAATCATCGGCACCTATGGCAAACACTCGTAGCATAATATCAGGACTCGAATGGGCAGTTAGAAATAGTACAGGTAAACCGCTATATTCAGGGTCGTTCCGCAAAAGCTGACACAGTTCAATTCCACTCATAGATGGCATTTCCACATCCAAAACTATCAAATCTGGAGCTGTGCCTTTTAAAGTATCCCAAAACTTAAGTGGGTCTTCTAAGGTAGTAATTTGTAATCCCCAAGGCTTTAA
>NZ_JBXXZH010000488.1:0-2824 GCF_059640475.1 Calothrix sp. CBUCES-K 9914 | reverse complement strand
GCTCTGACACAGCAAGTTTTTATTGATAATCCTTTTAAAGACACCACTCAGAACTCAGCACTCAGAACTCAGCACTTATTATATAAAACTGGTGACAAAGCACGTTATCTAAAAGACGGTAACATCGAATTTCTGAATCGCATCGATTATCAAGTGAAAATTCGCGGCTTCCGTATTGAGCTAGGAGAAATAGAAGCGGTATTAACACAACATCCGCAAGTGCGAGAAGTCGTAGTTATCGCGCGTTCCGACCAACCTGGCAACCATTACTTAGTAGCTTATGTTGTTCCTAACCAGGAAGTTGAAAACAACGAACTACGTGATTTCCTCAAACAAAAGCTGCCTGAATATATGGTTCCTACTGCGTTTGTAATGTTGGAATCTATACCCCTAACTCCTAATGGCAAAGTTGATCGCCGCGCGTTGCCTGTACCAGATGTTCAACAAAGTCTTATTACTAACTTTGTTCCTGCCCAAACGCCTACACAAGAAATTCTCGCACAGCTATGGTCAGAAATCCTTAATCTCAAACAAGTAGGCATTTATGACAACTTCTTTGAAATAGGTGGACATTCTTTACTAGCTACTCAAGTAATTTCACGGTTGCGCTCTTCGTTTGGAATGGAGTTGCCTCTACGCCAACTCTTTGAGGCGCCTACCATCGCAGCCTTAGCAGAGAGTATCGACCAAATTCGTGTAACAGTACAAAAGCTACAAAAGACTTCTAGTTATCAACAAGACGAACGTGAGGAAATAGAATTATGAAGACAATTCAAGAGTTTTTATCTGATTTAGCTAATTCGGATATTAAGTTATGGTTAGATGTTAACGAAAAAAGTTCAGAAGAAGTTAGTTTACGCTGTAATGCTCCAAAGGGAATACTAACACCAGATATACGCACACAGTTAGCTGAACGTAAAGCAGAAATTATCTCCTTTTTGCAACAAGGTATCGAATCAAGTTCAACTGTTGATGCAATTACTCCAATTAGTCGAGATATCGATTTACCTTTGTCCTTCGGTCAAGCTAGACTATGGTTCCTCAATCAACTTGATGACCAAGCTGCCACCTATAATATACCAGTTACTTTGCGTCTCTCTGGTACACTAAACATAGTTGCTTTTGAGATGGCTGTGCAAGAAATTGTACGGCGCCACGAAGTTTTGCGTACTAATTTTAAAATGGTCAACGATGCCGCAGTACAAGTTATTACTGACTATGCTACAGCAACCATTTCAATAGAAGATTTACGACATGTTCCATACTTAGAACAATCTGCCCAAGTGCAACAATTAGCACAGCGTGAAGCTCAACAACCCTTTGACCTCTCAAATGATTCATTATTGCGAGTCAGTTTACTAAAATTGTCAGAAAAATCTCATGTGCTGCTACTGACCATGCACCACATTATTTCAGATGGTTGGTCAATGGGAGTATTTATTAATGAACTATCTGAACTTTATCAAGCTTTCTGTAATGGAGAGCCTTCACAATTGCCAGAATTACCAATTCAATATGCAGACTTTGCACACTGGCAACGGCAATGGTTGAGTGGAGAGGTATTAGAAACCCAACTTAACTATTGGAAACAAAACTTAAAAGGAATACCACCTTTAGTTGAACTTCCTACCGACCGTCCCCGTCCCTCAGTTCAAACATTCCAAGGTAGTTTTACAGAATTTCTACTTGGTCAAGAACTGACATCTCAAATAAAGGCTTTGAGTCAAAAGTCAGGAACAACCTTATTTATGACCATGCTAGCGGCTTTTAGCACTTTAATGTATCGCTACAGCGGTCAAGAGGACATAGTTATTGGCTCTCCAATTGCTAACCGCAACCGTAGTGAATTAGAACCATTAATAGGCTTTTTTGTCAATACCCAGGTATTACGAACTCAACTACACGGAAAACCGAACTTCAGCGAGTTATTAGAGCGAGTGCGCGAGACAACTTTGGGCGCCTATGACCATCAAGACTTACCCTTTGAAAAACTAGTTGAGGAACTTCAGCCAGAACGTTCTCTTAGCCATACACCATTATTCCAGGTAATGTTTGTTATGGAGAATACCCCAATCGGGAAACTCGAACTACCTGGTTTAACCATCACTCCTTTAGAACTAGAGAACATCACAGCTAAGTTTGATTTAACCTTATCAATTCAGGAAACAGAGTCAGGATTACTTTGTGGGTGGGAATATAACAGCGACTTGTTTGATGTGACAACAATTGAGCAAATGGCTGTTCATTTCCAAACCCTGCTCGAAAGTATTGTGAAGAATCCCCATCAACAAGTTGCACAATTACCAATAATGACAGCAAGTGAGCAACATCAATTACTTGTTGAATGGAATAATACAGGCGCCGACTACCCATTAGAACAAACTTTTACCCAACAGTTTGAAGCAACTGTTGAGAAAAACCCCAACGCAATAGCAGTAACATTTGAAAATCAGCAACTAACTTATCAACAATTAAACGCGCGTGCAAACCGCTGGGCAAGACATTTAGTTTCCCTTGGAGTCGGAGCAGAAACCATCGTTGCTATAAATAGCGAGCGCAATATTAATTTCTTAACGGCAATGCTCGCAGTATTCAAAGCAGGTGGCGCCTACCTACCTCTCAACCCTCATCATCCAGTTGAACGTAATCGCCAAGTACTAGAACAAAGTCAAGTATCACTAATATTATCAGCTAAAAGTTGCTCATCTTGTGGAGCAGGCATCCCGGAGCGCCCAGAATTAGGAACTCTCTTGGATGCCCATTCCACAAATCAAGTATTATTGCTTGAAGATTTAGATTCCCTTGATTATTCAACAGAAAACTT
>NZ_JBXXZH010000487.1:0-2852 GCF_059640475.1 Calothrix sp. CBUCES-K 9914 | reverse complement strand
GCCAAAAGAGCCACTTGTTTGCCAGCGGTGACAGCTTTAAAAATCGCGCGGATAGCAACCTCAGTCTTACCAAAACCCACATCTCCACATACCAACCTATCCATCGGTCGGTTACTTTCCATATCTCGCTTCACATCTTGCGTAGCTTTGAGTTGGTCAGGAGTTGGTTGATAAGGGAAAGAATCTTCCATTTCCTCTTGCCAAGGCATATCCTCCGGGTAAGAAAACCCTTGTTGCTGAGACCGAGCCGCATACAACTTTAACAAATCTACCGCTAACTTCTTAATCGCCTTGCGAACTTTATTCTTAGTATTCTCCCACGCCTTACCCGTCATCTTATTCAGTTCAGGCGCCTTATTTGTAGTCGCACGGAACCTAGAAAGGGCGCCTACCTGGTCAGCAGCAACACGCAATAACCCATCCGCGTACTGTATCACCAAATAATCGCGCGTCTCCTCATTCAGCGTTAAACTCTCAAGCTTTTGAAACTTACCTACACCATGATTACGGTGTACTACATAATCACCCGGACGCAACTTATTTAAATCAACTTGCTTAGAAGTAGACTGGCGCCGTTTACGAACATAGCTAGGAGTCGCAAGCGAATGCTGCCCATAAAACTCACGGTCGGTAACAATAACCATTCGGTAAGTTGGCAGCACAAACCCTTCCAGTTCCGCAAGTCCAGAATATTTAAGCGCTACAGGCGTATGATTTATTTGTAGCTTTTCAATCGCCTGAAAATCATTTGGGTTGGGAATAAACTGCGCTGGACAGTCATGTTCCTGCAATAACGATACAGAACGGCTTGGTTGTGCAGAAATTACCCATACAGAGAAATTACGGTCACGCTCTTGTCTTATTGTTTCCGCTATTTTGGCAAACTGGTGTGGAGTTACAGGAACAGGACGGCCAGCAAGATTAATACCTGATTGATTACCTTGCTCAGTAATAATTGTTTCCGCCAGTTCCGATAAATAAATTAATTTATATACCGAAGCAGCAAGCAAACACTCACCAAATTCACGATGTATCTTGGGAAGTAAGGAGTGAGGAGTGAGGAGTGCTGAGTGAGTCGTGCTGAGTGTAGAGACGCGATTAATCGCGTCTCTACGAGGAGTGGGTAATTCGTCTTCGTTATCATCCTCATTTTCTGTTCCCCATTCCTCACTTTGTGTACCTAATTGCTGCCACTGTTCTTCAGCATTCTCTACCCAACGGTCACTATGTGCATAACACTGTTCAGGTTCATCAATCGCAATAAAAGTATTGGATGGTAAATAATCTAATAAAGAAGCTGGCTTATCATATGCCAAACCCAAAAATCTACGACTTCCTTCTATAAGTAATGAGTGCTGAGTCCTGAGTGCTGAGTCTTTCTCCAACTCAGCACTCAGCACTTTATACTCAGCACTATTATTGAGAGCTTCAGTAAAAATAACACTAAAAGTAGTAGGTGTTAAAACTAATTCTGGAACTTTATCGAGTGCAGAACGCTGTGTAGCGGGGTCAAATTCGCGAATTTGCTCAATTTCATCACCGAACCATTCTAAGCGTACTGGCAATTCTGAGGATACAGGGAAAACGTCAACAATATCACCGCGCCGACTCCACTGTCCTTCCGTCTCAACTAAAGCAACCCGTTCGTAACCTAACTTAGTAATTTGTTCACCAAACTTATCTAAATCAATCTCGCTTCCCTGCTTTATAGTAAGACAAAACGGTATAAAAGCTTCGCGCGGGGGTAAATGGGGTTGTAACGCTCCAACAGTAGCAACGATAGCAATTTGATTTGTAGAAGCTCCAAGATTGTTTTTTGCTCCATTGTGATTTACCAATTGCTCTTTATCTTTGACCAAATCCGCCAAAACCTGCATTTGTCCCCAAGTCATTTCAGTTTCAGGGTCAAACAGTTCATAGGGTGAAGCTTCAGAAGTTGGGTAAAAAAGCACGTTTCTCCACCCCATCGCTTCCAGTTGTGCTGTCCAGCGTCCTGCCTCTTCCAAAGTCGCACATACCACGCACAAATTCTGCCCTTCGGTTCTTGCCAAAGCTGAAGTAACTAAACCCTTGGGTAGACGGGCAATACCGCTTAAATATAAATCCTGTTGTCGATTTAACTTACTAATGAGTTCCGAAGTGAGAGGTGAGCGTCCCAGCGCGCGCACGATGGAGGAAAAAGTCATATTTTTTAAACAAAGGCGTGCAAGTCATTTTAAGGTACAAGCAGTTGCAACCGTACCTACCTGAAACTATTTTAGAAGAGTCCCACGCTTAAGTGGCGTACTCAGCACTTTCTAATTCCTAGTAAAATAACGAAGCGGCGCCCAAGAGCGAAAAGTGTGATTGATAACTAAGATGAGTTTTTATATATTCAGGGTATTGTATGGCATAACCTGGAATACTAGATAGTAAAAATTTCAACTTAAGCAGGGTCAGCCGTAATCTACGGCAATTATCATAATGTCTCCAACAGTGGAAATCTTAATAATCTTTCTATTAGTCCTCGTCAACGGTCTGTTTGTCATGTCTGAGTTGGCGATTGTTTCCGCGCGTAAAGTTCGCTTGCAGCAGCTTGCCGAACGCGGTGATGCAAAAGCACGTGTTGCTTTAAACCTAGCCTCCTCCCCAAACCAATTTCTAGGAACTGTCCAAATTGGTATCACCTTACTAACAATTCTTACAGGCGCCTACGCTGAAGAAGCGATATCGAAGCGACTTTCACCTGTATTAAATACATTTGCACTATCAGTCGCATATAAGGAACAGTTATCAAAGATATTAGCAATAGTTATTATCACATATATAACGTTAATTTTAGGTGAGTTAGTGCCAAAACGGCTAGCGCTGAA
>NZ_JBXXZH010000486.1:0-2903 GCF_059640475.1 Calothrix sp. CBUCES-K 9914 | reverse complement strand
TTTTTGATGCTTGTGAAGCCTTAAAACACTTACCATGTAAAGGATTCAGCTTTTTTATATAAACCGAGCGCGTACAATAAACCTCTGAAGGGTACGTTCTAGCCTGGAGTGACTGGTTGGGTGGCGCCGACCGACTTTTACTTTTGTCGGGAACTCAAAAACTCACATGTATCTGCTCTAATTAATGTATACAAATAAGTAAGTTGGCGCCCGACCATCTTACTTTTCTTGCAATAATTTTAATTACAAGCAGAGCAGCCTTTGACAATAAACGATTAAACATAATATATAAAGAGTTGGGTGAGTCACAAAGCCTTTGTTTGAGTGGCTTTTGTGTTTGACACTCTTAATGTACCCCCTCTCCTAAAGTGGAGCGATAACTATAAGTTTAGGAAAATTATGGACTTGCTCACAGGCATATTTTTAATAAAAGTTAAGGTAAACGATTTTCAACAACGGTTGATGGCCTGCTTGGACATTGCTATTCACATGTACTACACAGACAACCGTGTGGGGTTTTGAGGGGCGTTATGGGCGCCCATATCAAAACAACAAACACTACAAAAAGTATTTTCCCATATGCGCGCGTCAAAGATTTTCAGGCTTAACCCGGTTTTTTGGTCGTTTGCTACGCGCGACCCAATAACTACAGATTATCAGTTATTAATGTACACTTACTGTGCATTATATGGCAATAGTATAGTGACAGTGTGTGCCAATCATTTTAGTGGTACACTATGTATACAGTATGTGCATAGTAAAACGTTATTATGTGCCTGGTTAAGATAAACTTGAGGAAGAATTCAAAACCTAAGTAGTACATGTAGACCAAATGGTGAGAGACTCGAAGGGTAACGATAAACGATTAGTAGTATATGTGTCTCAAGAGCTTTTCTGTGAGCTTGAAACCCTTGCTACTAAAGAAGATAGAAGTACCAGCAATTTCACACGAAACTTGATTGCATCAGCCATAGAGCAATATAAGAAGGGTAAAAATTTATAAGCTGTGTTTTTGTGTGCCTTTGTAGTGGCGAAAAGATAAAAATAAGGTGGTGACTATGGCGAACGTTTATGATGTGGCTGCTTATATTTTAGAAAAAATGGGAGCATTAAGCGCAATGAAGCTTCAAAAGCTTGTTTACTACTCCCAAGCATGGTCACTTGTGTGGGATGATAAACCTCTTTTTTCTGAAAGGGTTGAAGCGTGGGCGAATGGACCCGTAATACCAGCCTTATATAATAGTCATCAAGGTGAATTTGAAGTTTCACAGTTAAGAGAAGGAAATTCTAGTAACCTTACCCAAACTCAACGCGAAACTATTGATGAAGTAATCAGCTTTTACGGTAAACATTCTTCACAGTGGTTAAGTGATTTAACGCACACAGAAGACCCTTGGATAAATGCTCGCAAAGGGTTAGCACCTAGAGAACGTGGTGACAGAGAAATTACTCATGCTGCGATGGCTGAATACTATAGCAGTTTGTAATTTTCCTGTATGAGCAAAAAGAAACAGCCAAAGATAAAAGTAACGCCTTCTCCAACCAAGCAAGCAAAAATAGTTTCATCTCCAGATAGTTATAATAAAATGAATCCTTCGTGGCGTGTTTCTAAAATAGAAATGGTTGACCCCTACGGTTGGCATAACTTAGATGCTAAGACGCTTCTTTACATTAAGGATAAGCTTGCCAATTTTGAAAGTATGACTTGGTCAGAAATTCTTGTGGAAGGTAAAAAATTTAATCATTCAGTAAATGTCAAAGATTTATGCACAGAAGCTCAAACACGTTTACGTGAAACTAAGCAAGATGATCTAGACCAACTTGTGTCTCTACGTCTTACTGGAAAGCAGAGGGTTTGGGGAATTCTAGATCAAGGTGTTATGACTCTGTTATGGTGGGACCCAGAACATGATGTTTGCCCATCTCAGCTAAGAAACACGTAACTATAATTATGGCTTATCATTTAGGCGCGCGAGTAGCAACGGAACAGAAAAAGCTGGAACATAGACAGTTTCTTTGCAAATAAAACTAGGCTGCGTTCACAAAAAGTAGAAGAAGTCAAAAAAGCCTGTCTCAAGAAAGGGGAGTACAAAGGCAAGGGCTGGGTTATTCGTTCAGTACGGACACGCGAGCAATGCGAGTGGATTGCCAAAAATGGGAGCGTACCGACTTTCTCAAATTGAATAAATAATAAAAAGCGCTCCTGACTATTGGGGGCGCTTTTTATATTGTTGAGAGGCGCCTTTTGATGTAGCTCCGAGTGTGGCGTGCGGTAGATGCGAGTCGGTGCGGACATCGTGCGAGTTGGCGTTGTTGAAAATCGTATTACCTTAACTTTTATTAAAAACATGCCTGGGAGCAAGTCCATAATTTTCCTAAACTTCTAGTTATCGATTTACTTATAGAGAGCAAGTACATTAATAAGTGTCAAACACAGAAGCCTCTCAAACAAAGGCATTGTGACTCATTCAACAGGTAATAGATTATGTTTAATCGTTCATTGTTAAAGGCTGCTCTATATGTTTGTGCGCTTTGTCCAGTTGTAAGTTATGGTCTTACTTCGGCTCAAACTGTTAACGCTCAATTAAGTGCAACTACCCCAAATCAAATTTTAGCTACTTCACAGAATAATAGTAATAGTTCGCATTCAGAGAGTCAACCTCAATCCGCTCAAGGAAGTTCTTATGAATCTGTTAGAGTTGCACTAATTCGTCAAGATTCTTCAGACTGTGTTAACTCAAATGTAACTACAAAACCTGGCTCACATCGTAATGTAGGAGGAACCATTCATCTTACTAAAAACCCTCATGATGGTGAACTGCAAATGAAAGTATCAATTTTTGATGGGACTCCGAACACTAAGTACAACGTTTTCTTAAAGTGTAAACAACAAATTGGCTATG
>NZ_JBXXZH010000485.1:0-2905 GCF_059640475.1 Calothrix sp. CBUCES-K 9914 | reverse complement strand
TTCAACGGTTATTACACCATCTTTTGTTACTCGCTCCATCGCTTGACTCAGCATGGCGCCGACTTCCTCGTCGTTACCCGCAGAAACAGTAGCGACTTGCGCGATAGCACTGCCTTCAATAGGTTTAGCAATCTTGGAAATTTCGTGTACAAGAGCCTCTACTGTTTTGTCAATACCTCGCTTGATTGACATTGGATTACTGCCAGCAGCAACGTTTCGTAAACCCTCTTTTATCATTGCTTGTGCTAAGACAGTAGCAGTTGTGGTGCCATCACCAGCAACATCCTTCGTTTTCGAGGCCACCTCTTGTATTAGACGCGCGCCTGTGTTTTCTAAAGGGTCTTCTAACTCGATTTCTTTAGCTACGGTAATACCGTCATTGACAATTTGCGGAGTTCCAAATTTCTTCTCTAGGAGAACATTACGTCCTCTTGGACCTAATGTAATTTTGACTGCATCCGCTAGAGAATTGATACCTCGCTCTAGCGCTCGTCTCGATTCATCGCTGAATGCTACAATCTTCGCCATATTATAAGGATTAAATTCTTACATTAGACAATTTAGCACTCAATGCTCAAGAGTGCTAAGGAGTGAAAACCGTCAATTGGGTAATTCCCTAGGTTACATACAGATAAATTAAAAAAAAATGATTAATATACAGTTGTCCAGAACGGACATTACCACTAGTTATTGGGTCGGGAGATGAATATTAACGGATTTCTCCAGTCTCTCGGAATTGCCGAACCTCGCGGCTCCGGCTGGTTGGCAGTAGTGTTTACCTTCATGTTGGCTTGGATTGTTACATGGCGGTTTATGCCCACAGTTCGGAAATTTGCCCTGCGGGTTGGCTGGGCTGACCAACCAAACGCGCGGCGCCTCAACCGAGAACCATTACCAAATGCAGGAGGGTTAGCTATTTACACAGGCGTAATTGCCGCGATGGTATTAGCTAGCTTATTGCGACCAATTGAGGTTCAAAATGTTTTAATACAGGTCTTAACGATTTTATTAGGAGGTTCAATCCTTGTTTTAGTTGGTTTTATTGACGACCAGTTCGGTTTACCTTCGTCTGTACGGATGTTAGTCCAAGTACTGACGGCGCTCTTACTTGTCGCCAACGGCATTATTATTCAAGTTACTATAGGTACACCTTTCGACGAAACCCTCTCGATTTTACTTACCGTACTCTGGGTAGTAGGAATTACCAACGCCATCAATTTAATGGATGGTATGGATGGACTAGTGGGAGGAATTGGATTTATTACTGCGATGAGTTTGCTTGCGGTATCAGCGCAATTTCCGAACCGTGCTGCTGCAACATTAGTTTTAGGCGCCTTGGGAGGAGCCGCGCTAGGTTTTTTACGGCACAACTTCCATCCATCGCGTATCATCATGGGAGACGCAGGCGCCTACTTTTTTGGTTACGTTCTAGCAGCAGCAGCAATATTAGGAAGACTTCAAGCATCGACAATTTTCGCGTTAGTACCTCCAGTCTTATTTTTGCTTTTACCAGTACTTGACACAACCCAAGTAGTTATCAGGCGGTTAATGGCGGGTAAAAATCCAATGAATACTCCCGGTAAAGACCATTTGCACCATCGTTTACTAGCATGGGGTTTATCACAGCGTCATGCAGCATTCACTTTATGGTCAATTGCTTTGGTCTCCAACTTATTAGCCATGCACTTTCAGCACCTAACCTTATTACAAATAGCTGTTACTACAGTTAGCATTGTTCTACTTTTAGCCTTTACCGTCTGGCAGCGTATCCGAGCAGCTTCTATGCGAGTAAAGTCATGAGTGCTGAGTGCTGAGTTTGAATTAACTACTCAGCACTCAGCACTTTTTACTCAGCACTCTTTAAGATATCTTAACTACACCATTTATGTACGTAATCTCTCAGCACTCAGCACTTTTTACTCAGCACTCTTTAAGCCATAACCATTCCACCATCCACATTAAATACTTGTCCGGTAATATAGGCAGCAGCTGGGTCAGATGCTAAGAAACGTACCATCCCAGCTATTTCTTCAGGTTTACCAAAACGCGCGAGTGGGATAAATTTGAGTATTTCTTCTGTGTTGCTGAGTTTGTTGGTCATGTCGGTATCAATGAAACCAGGAGCAACTGCGTTAACTGTTATACCGCGCGATGCTAATTCTTTGGCGACTGTTTTTGTAAAGCCAATTACACCAGCTTTTGCTGCGCTATAGTTTGCTTGTCCAGGGTTGCCCATTTGTCCAGCAACTGAGGTAATATTAACAATCCTTCCTGAACGCTGTTTGAGCATAATTTTACTGGCTGCACGAGTACAATAAAAGACTCCTGTCAAATTTAGGTCTATTACAGCTTGCCAGTCTTCAGGCTTCATTCGCAGTAATAATGTATCGCGCGTAATCCCCGCATTATTCACCAATATATCAACGCGCCCAAATTTTTCCATTACGCCATTAAACAATGCTTCCACTTCTGAAACAGACGAAACATCGGCTTTGATAGCAACCGCTGTTCCTCCTGCACCAGTAATTGTATCAACCACTGCATCAGCAGCAGTATTCGAGGCTGCGTAATTAACGACTACGTTCGCTCCTAAAGATGCCAGTTCAAGCGCACTTGCACGCCCTATTCCTCTTGACGCACCTGTAATAATCGCAACTTGTCCACGTAATGTTTGCAGGTTTTCTGGGTTAGCTTCCACAACTTAATCCTCTCCATTTTCTATCTGCGCGCAAAATTCATCTTACAAGTAATGGTGCAGGTAATGGGGAATCTCGGCATTCGCTACCTTTTGTCGGCGCCTCTAAACGCTTACGTATAGTCAAGTATAGTATTTACGCATTATGTATAATTTAATCTCTATACAGAAAAATAATCTGCTCGGTATTTATCTATTTGATAAACATTA
>NZ_JBXXZH010000484.1:0-2922 GCF_059640475.1 Calothrix sp. CBUCES-K 9914 | reverse complement strand
TTTAATAATTCCGATTGAGTAAAGGGCTTGGTTAAATAACCACTAGAACGTACCATTTTTGCTTTTGCTCGGTCAATAAATCCAGTTCGACCTGTAACCATCACAATCGGTATGTCTTTGAACGATGAGTGCCTTCTTAATAGTGAACATAATTCATACCCATCCAAATTGGGCATCTCAACATCCAATAAAATCAAATCCGGTTTGCTGCGAAGAATTTGCATCAGCGCTTTAACAGGGTCATTAATCATCACCACCGAAAAAGTGCTTTCATCCAAAAACCTTTTAATAGAGCTTAAAACAGTTGGACTGTCATCTATACAAGCAACTGTATAAACTTTTTTCCGCAATTGGCGATGGGAATACTGATTGCTATCAACCATAGTATTCATCTCTGTACTTGTTTCAATTTGAATACTGCTTGATACTTGCTGTTCCCTCTCGTATTTTGGCGCCTCTTCAATAGGTGTTAAAGTATCTGGAGAAGTATAAGTATATCGACTCCGTAACTGTCTTTGACACTGTTCAACTAAAACTCTTAAATCAAGACGACAGAATTTGGGTAGGTCATCTAAAGCTGTTTCGCGACTAAATTCATAGCTACCCTCTTTTAAAGTCAAAAAAGATTCCAAAACTTCGAGCGCTAATTCCTCAATTAAAACCGTTGCTTGCTCTTTTGTCATGTAATTACGATTAACCAGCCAGCAGATAGCCTGATAATCGGCTTGTACAATTGATTGATTAATGTGTTTCGGTTCATATAATAACCGCATCTGCATCCGAGTCGAGCGATTAAGCGTTGGTATTTGTTTGGACAAACGTTCTAAGTGTCCATCGAGCCAGTCGAACAATTGATTTGAATATGAGGCATAGGTAAGTTTACCCTCCTCAAGGTAAAGCGACCAAGAAATCGCACCAGTCAAGACTTTTAAGCAACCAGTGGCACGGCGACTCGTTAGCTGCGCTAGTAACGATAGTGGGTGTAGCTTCTGAAATACCCGATAACTATCGAGAGGAGTTGTACTCATTTTGTCTACTACCTAAACTTTCTTTGATAGGTATAATCTAGATTTTGTATTATTGCACCCACTACTTAAATAAATGTATTGGGACTCTTTGTATATTAAACTACAAAAATCCTTTTTGGGAAAACTGGCAAAACTCTCTAACAGTAGTATATTCAGCCGATTAAGCTGCAAGAGAACTTGTAAGCTAAAGTCGTCTAGATACTGACCTAATACTGAGATTAACAAACATTTCAGCACAGTTGTTAAAAAATCTGTAAAGACTAAATGAAGTCACTCTCCTTTGCGTAAAATTTAGTTAGGCATCATCGCAATAATACTGTAGTAAGTAGCTATATATGAAACTATTTTCTCAGTATTACCACTTAAGTATACTACGTAGTAGTCCAACAATGCAAATATCTTTATATACTTATCATTAGATCACACATGATTACCAATTGTGTATTAATTTTGACAAATCCTTACAGTTATTTTTCCATTTAGCAAATTTAATTACATACATATCAATACTGTTTAGTTGAACTGAATACTAAGTGTGATTTTATACAAATTCAAATCAATAAGTACTTGTTTTATTTGAATTAGAATTTAAGCTTGATAAGCTATTGGTATCAATTTTAATAAACGTCTCTATTTCAAATTATAATCAACTAGTTGTGATTGTTTTCAGGTTAATAAATGTATTATTAGACAATATTTTCTCTATTTTTATACGATTTGCTACTTGTGATTTTTTTGCTTGCGTTGTAAAAGTGAGCAGATGCAGTTTTGTTTCTAAAAAATTAGCGCGGCAATTGAGATAATCGAAATAAAACCTGGCAGTGTAAACTACCAGGTTTCAGAGTTATTTTGAATTATGCGGATGAAAGGACTTGAACCTTCACACCTTACGATACTAGAACCTAAATCTAGCGCGTCTGCCAATTCCGCCACATCCGCATTAGTTAAATATAGTAACATATTGTTTTGGAATTGGGAATAGAGAATTGGGAATAAATCAAAATTCAGTGTCTTATGTGCCCAATATATCTCTATTTAACATTTGTGTACTTAACGGAGTTTTGGTGCGTGATGCCACCAGATTATTAGCTTCGTTTTATAATTGTTATGGCATCACACACCCTACGTTATTGTTATGGCATCACATACCCTACGTTATTGAATGGCAACGCGCGGTAAACGGTGCTTGAAGGAGCAAAGAATTTCCCAAGATATAGTATTTAACTCGTTTGCCCAATCATCAACTGTAATTATTTCGTTTTGGTCTTGTCCTAATATCGTTACCACTTCGTTTTCTTGGATATCTGGAATGCTGCTAACGTCAAGCATAATTTGGTCCATTGTAATGGCGCCAATTTGCTGTACGCGCTTTCCTCGGATTATGACCTGCATTTTATTTGATAAATTGCGAGGAATACCATCAGCGTAACCAATACCGACAACGGCAAGACGAATGTCATTCGGAGCTATATATTTGTAGCCATAGCTTACACCCGTACCAGCTTCAATAGTTTTGACTTGAGTAACGCGCGCTTTGACTTGTAAAACGGGTTTGAGAGAAATGTCACGTAAATGTTCAGCAGGATAATGTCCGTAAACTGCTAACCCAACACGCACCATATCATAATGTAAAGCTTTGTTGCTAAGAGTACCCGCACTATTAGCGAGGTGCAAACAACTTGGTATTATCCCTTCTGCTTTGATTTGAGCAATTGCTTCCTCAAACCGTTGATGCTGAAGATTCATAATTTCTGGGTCTGGACTGTCTGCAGTTGCAAGATGCGAATAAATACTTGCTATCTGTAGACGAGGCAACCGAGTTACCAACTTTACAAACTCTCCTGCTTGCTGCCAGTTGGTTCCTAAACGCGACATTCCTGTATCGAGCTTAATA
>NZ_JBXXZH010000483.1:0-3013 GCF_059640475.1 Calothrix sp. CBUCES-K 9914 | reverse complement strand
GTTGTAGTCTTAGTAAACATAACTCTACTACAGAAGGCCCTCTTTATTTTGGCGAAGGTATTGGTATCCTACAGGCAGTTTCCATACTTGGATACGAAGCGGCGCCTTGATAACAACTGTTTATTAGAGTCCAAGCACTGTTATAGTGATGTTCATATAAAATCTCAAGTTCACTAATTGATAACTGATCAAGCTGTTCTCTTGTCTGTGCGCTGGCTGGTTTACAGATAAATAAAGATGATAAAAAAGCAACACATACTATAAGTTTATTTGCATGTTTTAACATAGAGATACCCTCTGAATATTAATTGAACATTCATTTGAAATTATGTATATATAATATAAATATGACTTGCTTAAAGACATCGGAAGAAAGCTCGAATTACTACAATACTTTTTATTGAGAAGCGAGTCTTACTAAAGTTGGAGATAAGGTAAATATTTAAATACTTGAGTACTTATAATACGACGCTGTTGAATACTTACAACGGTGCCTCGAAACATACATGAACTACCGATGGAAACTAGCAGTGTGTATCAGCCGGACTATTGACCTGTAGTAAACATGAATTTACGCTCCTGTCGGCACAAGTATAACTTTGCTATCCAAGGTTATTTTTTATTTGGAGCAAGGGCTGACATTCTTAATGATACATATAATCAATGCGTAGAAGCATACAATTCAGCAGAGTTAGATAACCAAGGTTTGGCTTGGCGTACTGTAATCAGGTTGTCCAACTTAAGCAACAAAGAGATGCTCAAATCAATTACACGAACATTCAGTATGAAATTTATAGGCAAGAACTACAAACGCAAGTGGATATCCTTGGAATTGGTGTGAATCTCATAATTCCTCAAGCTACAGACTTTGGAGTCCGAAATTATGGCAATTAATAGTGTCTAATGAATGTGAAAATAAATTTTACAAATATCACCAGTGAAAAAAGCTGGTATTTTTGTAATTTATTGAAGGCACCTGCAATGTGGTTACCAAATTATAGCTAGGGCAGGCGCCATTTTTATAAGCTTTGGTTAAAATACTTGTATGTTATAAATAATGGAGCCATTACAAACAGTTTAATGAAATGGCGCCCAACTTTAATTATTTCCAATCACCTTGTAAAGTGAATGCTGCCCAATAATAAGGACTTTTCCATTCCTTACTCTGCCACAATTGTAATTGTGCTTCTCGTAAAGCGATTGTAGGAGATTTACCTTTTAATACAGCTTTGTAAAATGTAGGCATTAGTTTAGATGTACCTTCATCACTCACTTGCCATAAGGAAACAACTGCACGCTTGGAACCTGCATACATTAATCCTCGTGTTAGTCCCATCAATCCTTCGCCCTTAATTTCTTTACCCAAACCAGTGTCACATGCGCTGAGAACGACTAACTCGGCGCCTAAATCTAAGTTAAAGATGTCACCTAAGCGTAAATAACCTTTCTCAACTGGTTTAGCTTGTTTATCTACAAATTGTGACAGCACAATACCCGATAACTCTGGGTTTGTAGTATCTACAATTCCATGAGTTGCAAATAGTAAGAATCTGTACTTTTTGAGTTCTGGACTAGTTACAAAATTGTAGTTGGCATCAAAATCATAAGCGTATATTGCTTCTTTGGGCGATACGAGTTTAAGAATTTCTTCGGCTTCTGCGCGCGTGCCCTTTAAACGTGATATTCCGTTACGTTTATTATTTTTTAACGCTCGTTGTAAACTTGAATGATTTAGATTCATTTCTATACCAAGAGCTTCTTCTTTTCCTGTAATTCGTTCATCAGTAGTTTCAAATACTGGGTCTGCTAATACTGCGAGGGTTTTAGGCGCCGTCTTACTGGGTCTTTTTCGTTGTGTTTCTATAACAGTTACATAAGGTAGATTGACGATTTCATGCTTTACCATTAATGGCTGATAAGTCGAAGTTGAAGTTGGGTCTGCTAATGCTGCAAATGGTATGCTTTGTAAGGCGCCGTCTGCAACTATTGCTAAACGTTTTTTACCTAGTTTTTCTGAGACAGGCGCCAGTATTAGTTTACTAAGTTCATTAGCGGGTTTATTGATTATATTAGGATTTTCTTTGCCAAAAGGAGTGGCGCCTTGAAGAACCGCTTCTTTAAATTTATTTGCAGTATCTTCAATTTGTTTTTGTCCGGGCAGTTCGTAAGCTTCCATCGAATCTGGGGTAACAGCCCAAAGGAAACTGCGGTCTTCGCCCAAGGAATATTGTAACAGCAGGGTGTCTTTATCAAGTTGTTGCTGAATTTGTTTTAATTCTAAAGGTTGAGGGTATTTAATGTCAGCATACTTTGGGCTGGTGGTACGAATTTTGTCCACTAATTCGCCATATTGGTTGAGAAGGTTTTCGTTTTCCTGTTCTAGTTGTTCAATTCTAGTTTTGTTATTAGATATTGATGGGTCTTGCCTTTGCTTTTGAACAGCTTCGATTTTACCAAGCATTAGTTGTTCTTGTTCAAGTAACTTAGAGTCAATACCTTTACGGATATCGGCACCTGCTTCGGTTAATAATTCGACTAGAGAACGCGCGCGCGAGCGTTCGCTGATATTTAGAGCTAGTGCATTATATCCTTTATTGGGGTATTTTTTATCCAGTTGCATCAGGAGGTCGATGTAGAACTGGTAATAACTCTGTACGGAGGCGAAATAAGTACTTTGTAAATCTTTATTTGTGTATTTTGTACGTAGTTCTTCAATGATTTTAATAGCTGCTTGGATTTGTTTGAGAGATTCTTCTAAGTTGCCTAGGGAGCGTTCCAAGCTAGCAACATTCCATAGGGTTGTAGCTTGTCCCGATTTATCCCCCACTTTTATCATTAAAGGTAGGGATTGGTTATAAAATTTGAGTGCTTGCTGTTTTTCCCCTAAATCGTTGTAGACAGCACCAATATTATTGAGGATTCCAGCTTGCTGTGATTTATCCCCCACTTCCAATACTGCTCGGTTAAGCGGGAGCATAGCCTAAAATAAAGAAAAGTTTGTTCGCGTTAGAAA